>JAKLJX010000025.1 GCA_023150945.1 bacterium
GATTGGGTAACACATATTATGAGGCAACGACGCCATTTCAAAAAACCTTCGGTAACAATATTTATGAGCCAATGCGGTGCAGTGGGGGAGCCAACAAAAACCTTGCATCTCTTGACCTCCTGCCATATATTCAGCCTTCGTCTGCAAATTTTCGAAATTATCACAAACCAGTCACGCACACGCAAAGAACATGACCCCGTCGGTATTCAGGAAAGGACAGCTTTCGGCGCTGTGGTTGCGCGGAAGCCACCTCGGCGCAAAGCCCACGGGCTTGGTCTGGGCGGCGTATGCGGCCGGCGAGAACGAGTTGGAATGCACCTGCGTGTCGGGTGCATTTTTTTTTGCGGCAATAGGATCACACCGGCGCAACTTGCCCCTCTTTGCCAGCACGAATCTCTGAACGGACTCCTGTGACGTGAGGAAAATATGATTGCTGATGTTCTACAAACGCTCCTGGCCCTGCAACAAATCGACCGCCAACTCCTCGCTTTGGAAAAGGCAAAAGGCGATCTGCCGCAGCGGTTGAGCGAGTTGAAACAGAATCTCGAGCAAGCGACGCGCAAGCGCGATGATGCCCGTGAGCGGTACGGCCAGCTCGAACGCAACCGCCGGGCGTTGGAGGGCGAAGTGGCGCTGGCCAGGGAACGCAAGAAGAAATACGAAACCCAACTCTATTCCGTCAAAACCAACAAAGAATACGACGCCATCACCCTGGAAATCGAGACCGCCGAGCAGGAGGTCGATCAGGGCGAAACCCGCATTCTCACGATGCTGGAGGAGGAGCGCAAGCTGCAGGAAGAAATCGGCGCGCACGACACAGCCATCGCGCAACTGCAACAACAAACGCAGCAGCAGGAGGCGGAACTGGCCGTCTTGCTGGAGGAAACCCGCAGCCAGGTCGAGGATTTGGGCAGAAGGCGCAGTGAGCTGGCGCGCACCTTGAAGCCCAATCTGCTGCGCACGTATGATCGCATCCAGCGCAGCCGGGAAGGCACCGCCGTGGTGGTGCTGGCGCGGGGAAGCTGCGACGGTTGCGGCACGCGCATCCCGCCGCAGCGGATGATGGAAATTCGCGAAAACCGGGAAATCTACTATTGCGAAAATTGCGGCCGCATATTGGTTTGGCTGGAAGAAGAACATGCGGTGACGGTGTAGCGGAGTGAGCCGGACCACCGCGTCCCGCCACGCCTCGGCGCCGGCGAGATGAGGAAAGTCCGAACACGGCAGAGCAGAGTAGGAGGTAACGCCTCCCGCTAGCGATAGCGCTACAGGGCCACAGAAACCAGGTCTGCCCCGCTGCGCGGGGCAAGAGTGAAAAGGGTAACCAGTACTTCGTGCAAGTGCAAATAGGCTTACGTTTGTCCCGCTTTATTGAGAACGGCGAAGTGAGAGCGGGACATGAAGGGCGGCTCGCTCGAGTAAGCGGGTAGCATGCTCGAGGCTGTTGGTGACAACAGTCCCAGATAAATGGTGGTCATCCCGCTGCGGCGGGAGACAGAATTCGGCTTACAGGCTCGCTTCGCAAAGGGCACAGTCAACGCTGTGCCCTTTTCTTTGCATACCCCAAAAACAAGGGAGTCGGAATGAAAGGCATCATTCTCGCCGGTGGCAGCGGTACACGTCTTTATCCCATCACTCATGTCATCAGCAAGCAATTGCTGCCGGTTTATGACAAACCGATGATTTACTACCCGCTCTCCGCCTTGATGCTGGCCGGTATTCGGGAAATTCTCATCATCTCCACCCCGCAGGATTTGCCGCGCTTTCGGGAATTGCTCGGCGACGGCCGGCGCTTCGGCTTGCACTTCAGCTATGCCGAACAGCCGCGGCCGGAAGGTCTGGCCCAGGCGTTTCTGATCGGCGCTGATTTCATCGGCCCCGATCGCGTGGCCCTGGTCTTGGGCGACAATATTTTCTACGGCCACGGCCTGCCTGAAATGCTGCGCCGCGCCGCCGAACAGGAATCCGGCGCCACGGTGTTCGCCTATTTCGTGCGTGATCCGGAACGCTACGGCGTCGTGGCGTTCGATGCCACCGGCCGCGCCATCAGCATCGAAGAGAAGCCGGCAAAGCCCAAATCCAACTATGCGGTAACCGGCCTCTATTTCTATGACAATCGCATCATTGAAATCGCGAAACGCCTGCAACCCTCGGCGCGCGGCGAATTGGAAATCACCGACGCCAACCGCGCCTATCTGGAAACCGGCGAATTGCGCGTGGAGGTGCTCGGCCGCGGCTTTGCCTGGCTCGACACCGGCACGCATGACTCACTCATCGAAGCCTCGACCTACGTCGCGACCGTCGAAAAGCGCCAGGGCTTGAAGATTTCGTGCATCGAAGAGATTGCCTATCGCATGGGCTATATCTCGGCAGAGCAACTGCGCCGCCTCGCCGAACCGCTCGCCAAGAACGAGTACGGCAAATATTTATTGGAACTGTTGCGCTGAGACCGACACCCGGATCGCACCGTTTTTCCTGCGCGGTTGCCCCCCATTCAAAAAGACTTCAAGCTCGCCGGAATAAAGCTGCCTGTCAGGAGTAATGTAGGCAAAACGACACTTGCACGAATTACTCTTGACAGGAGAGTCTCATGAAATCGCGTCTGTTTTTCCTTTCACTGTTGCTGGTGCTGTCCGGGGCGTTGCAGGGTCAGGGGCTCATTATCCGCCCGGATTTCCAGCCGGCCAGTCTGGAATTGCGCCGTCACACGATTACCGCCCAAATCCACGAACAAATCGCAGTGGTGACAGTCGAGCACGAGTTTTACAATCCCGGCTCGGCAACGGTCGAGGGCACTTTTCTCTTTCCGCTGCCGGCCAGTGCGCACGTTTCGCGCTTTAGCATGAATGCCGACGGCAAGGAGATGGCTGGCGAGTTGTTGAGTGCGGAGGAGGCACGCCGCATATATGAAGACATTGTGCGCAAGCAACTCGATCCGGCGCTCCTGGAAATGGCCGATTACCGCACGTTTCGCGCACGCATCTTTCCCATTCCCGCCCAAGCCACACGCAGGCTGACACTGCGCTACGACGCCAACCTCGCGCGCGAGGGCAACACGGTCACGTTTCAGTATCCCGTGCAGGGCACGCTCACGCCTCGCCGTGCCGGCGGGCCGTGGCCGGAACCCATGCCGCGCCCCGGCGTGCCGATTCCACTCGAAGACGAACGCGCCTACCAACCGGAAAGCGTGAAATCCCGGCAGAGTATGCTGCATCTCGAGTTGCAGACGGAAACTGCGCTGCGCAACATCTATTCGCCTTCGCATCAGGTCGAAATCCGCCCGGAAGGTGACCGCCGGGCGACCGTCGATTGTGAGATGAGTGAGGCGCTGGAGGGCCGCGACTTCCTGCTCTACTATTCGCTTGATCCCAATGAAATCGCCACAACCTTGTTGACGCATCGCCCGGAAAGCGACCGACCCGGCTATTTCATGCTGCTCATCTCGCCGCAGGTTGAGTTGCAGGAGGATCAAGTTTTGGCGCGGGATCTGGTTTTGGTGCTCGATACTTCGGGCAGCATGGCGGGCGAGAAGATCACGCAGGCGAAAGCGGCTCTGCGCTATTGCTTGCAGCGGCTCGGCGAGCGCGATCGTTTCGGGCTGGTAACCTTCAGTTCCGAAGTCAGGCTGTTTCGGCCGGCTTTGGCCGGCGCCAGCGCGCGCGATGATGCGCTATGGCACGTTGACCGGCTGGAGGCGACGGGCGGCACCAACCTCAACGAGGCACTGCTGGCGGCACACCAGCTCTTGCGCGAGACGCCGGCAGGCCGCGGCATGATTATCTTCCTTACCGACGGCCTGCCCTCCACCGGCGTGCAGGAGGAGGGCCAGATTCGCCGCAATCTGCGGCAAGCCAATCACAATGGCGTGCGCATCTTTTCATTTGGCGTCGGCTTCGATGTCAACACCAAGCTGCTCGACGGCATCGGCCGCGACCATCATGCTTTCGCCGACTACATTGCGCCCCAGGAAAACATCGGAGCACGCGTGGCGAAGTTCTATGAAAAAGTGCGTTACCCGGTGATGGGCAACCTCACCTGCGAATTTCGCGGCACCGATGTGAGGTTGTTGTCGCCTCGCCACTTGCCGGACTTGTTCAAAGGCGGCCAGATTATCCTGGCGGGCCGCTATCAAGAGGCCGGGCACGCCAGCATGACATTGCGCGGCCAGGTCGGCGAACGCTGGCAAACCCTGCAGTACGAATTCGACTTTCCGCAGCGTGAGCGCGCGCGTGAGTTCGTCGCGCGTTTGTGGGCCACGCGCCGGGTGGGTGATTTGTTGGAGGAGATCCGGCTGAACGGTGAAAACGCGGAATTGAAAAATGAAGTGATCAGCCTGGCGAAAGAATTCGGTCTGGTGACGCCCTACACTTCCTATCTGGTGCGGGAAGAAGAGGAATTCGCCGGGCGGGCGCTGCCGGGCGAGGTGCGCTCCTGGGAAAGGCCGGTGGCGCCTGCGCCGGCAGACCGCATGTTGCTGCAAGCCGCATCCGGTGCGGAAGCGGTTGCGCTGAGCAAATCGATTCGCGCGATGAAGGATGCCGCCGTGGTCGCGGAGGACAAGCCGGGGCGCCTGAAGGTGGTGCGAGGCCGGACGCTGACCCAGCATACCGGCGGTGTCTGGATTGATGCGGGGTTCAAACCCGCCATGGCAACTGTGAAGATCCCCTTTGCCTCCGCAACCTACTTCAGGTTTCTGCGCCTCTTCCCGGAAGCCGGGGATTTCTGCCGCCTCGGCCAGAAAGTGATTTTCAAATGGCGGGAAACGTTCGTGGAGATTGGAGAGCAGGGAGCGCAACAGTTGGACGAGGCCGAGCTGCGCAAGCTGATCAAGTGAAAAATGCTGCGCGGCGCCGGCGCGCAATTGGAAAGACCTCGCAGCCACTTCAAAACCTTGTCTCGGTCTATGCCTGGGCAAGGTTTTGCTGTTTTGATTTGGATTTTTTGCAGAAACTTCGCATAATGGCGCCAGCCAATGGAAGTTCGGTTGAAACAAATATTGGAGAGTCATCATGAGCCTGTGGGAAAAAATTGCCAGAGATCTGCAGCAAAGCGCCACGACCTTCTCGGAATTGGCCAGTGATTGGATCAAGAGCGGCGCCGAGGCGTTGCGTGAGGGTTTGGAGACGGCATCGGAAAAGACCGCACAAGCCACCAAGCTCGCCAAACTGAAGTGGGAGAAGAATCTGATCCACCGCGAGATCGAGAAAGCATTTCTCGCGCTCGGCGGTCAGGTCTATGAGTGGCACGTGCAGGGCAAGCTCTCCGAAGTCGCGACGCTGGCACAGGACAAATTCGAAGCGCTGCGCGTCCTGGAAAGCAAGCTCGAAAGCAAAGAGAAGGAAATTGCCGATCTGCAAGACGCCGCAGCCGCCGCCCCCTCCGACCCAGACACGACGACTGCATCTGCCCAATCATGACACAGACAGGAGACCAGCATGAGTTACATCAACAAAGCCTACCAGCCCAAGCCCACGGAGGTCTTGTGCAGCTATTACCTCGAACCGGCGCCCAGGAACACCCTGGCCGATGCCGCCGAAGAGTTGTGCAAGAAAGCTTCTGTTGATGTGGTTGGAGGAGAGATGGTGCATGGGCTGCGCGCCTGTGCCTACGCGGTGCATGAGGAAGGCACGCAGGTGGCCTTCCCCGCCGAGTTGTTCGAGGGCGGCAATATCCCGCAGATGCTCACCATCATTGCGGGCAAGATCTTCGGATTGGAGAAGATCGCGAGCTTGCGGCTGCAGGATGTGTGCTTTCCGGAATGGTGGATTAAGAGCTTTCGCGGTTCGGCGTATGGCAGTGGGCTGCTGGCCACGTTCTTCGGCAATCCGGCCCGGCCGCTGGTGGCCTCACTCATCAGCCCGGAAGTCGGCTTGACGCTCGCCGCTTACAAGGAAAAGGCGCGAGCTTCGTTTCTGGGCGGCTGTGACATCGTGCGCGACAGCCCGCAAATCTGCAACATGCCGGCGAATTCGTTCGAGAGCCGCGTTGACACGATTTTGGCGCTGGCGCGCGAGTGTGCCGAGAAGACCGGCATGCCCAAGATGTACTTTCCCAATGTCAGCGGCCCGGGCCACGTGGTGCTGCAGCGCACGCAATTTGCCGTCAAAAAAGGATGCCGCGGCGTGGTTATCGATTTCCAGGCGTGCGGGTTCAGCATGCTGCAAATGCTGCGCAGTGAATTTCCCGAGTTGGTGATCTATGCCGACCGCACCTCGCATGCGACCACCGCCCGCAACAAGCGGCAGGGTATCTCGATGACTACGCTCGGCAAGCTCGCCCGGTTGGCGGGCGCCGATCTGGTTGAAATCGGCTCGATCACCGGCGACATGGTGGAAACCGAGGCGCACGTGGTTCAGCTTCACACCAATCTGCTGGCGGATCTCTTCAAGACACGCGATCCGAATCGCTTTGATCAGAATTGGCACGGCCTCGGCAACAGCCTGCCGGTCACCTCCGGCGGTTTGAAGGCTGCAGATGTACGCGGTCTGCGCCTGCGCTTTGGCAATCAACTGGTTCTGCAGTTTGGCCGCAGCATGACCGGCAAGGAACACGTCTCCCAGCATCATGTCGAGATGTTTCTGGATGAGTTGGGCCCGCTGGTGCCGCTGGTGTAGCGCTGCGGGGTCAAAGTTGGCGATGGTCGTGGGATTGGTTTGAGCTGTGACAATACTGAACGGTAGGGCCGCGGAACAGCGAGAGCCGCGAGGGACACGAGTGTGACTGAAGAGTGCTTGTCGTGAGGGGGAACGAGTCTATGCTTGTGCCGCCTCCAGATTGGCGACGCGGCCCTCCAGCTCTGCGATGGCTTTGTTTTGCCTGTGGTCAGAAGCCTGTAAATTGCTTATCTCAGACTGCAGGCGATCTTGTCCCGCCCCCAAGGCCGTCTTCTCCTGGTCAAACAGTTCGAAACGCCGCAGCACGGTATCCATCATAGTCAGCATCTCGTTGCGAAACTGAGCGTCACGTTTTTCGATGTCCGCAATTTGGCTGGCAAGGGTGTCGAATCTCTTGACCACGGCATCGACGAGATTCGCAAACTTCTCGGAGTTCTCGTCTCGCAGAGACTGGATTCTCGTTGTGGTCTCCTGTTGCGCGGTGTGCAGGCCGTCACTCATTTCTCGACGCACAGACTGCAGGCCGTCACTCATTTCTTGACGCACCGAATCAAATCGTTCATTGGTTTCAGTGCGAAATGAGGCCAGGTCCTGAGCCAAGCCTTCGACACGCTTCTCCAACCGGTTCAGTTTTTTGAGAACCGGACTGTCTTTTTGAGGACGCTTGCGAGGTTTTGTCGGCATGAGATGTTTCTCCCTCCCTCAAGCAATGCCTTTCACTTCACAGCCAGGCGGGCGAGCGCGCGCCTCGCGGGTGGAGGCGCGTCGGACTTGTTGTTTCCCCTGAGAACCAGCAGTGCGCCCACTAGGAATCGAACCTAGAACCTCCGGATTAAGAGTCCGCTGCTCTGCCAGTTGAGCTATGGGCGCGAGACATCACAACGATGATCGAATCGAGAAGTGAGGGTGGAGAGAATCGAACTCTCGGCCAACGGCTTAAAAGGCCGCTGCTCTACCGGCTGAGCTACACCCTCGACCCAATTCGAACAAAACGCCGCCAATATAAATAATCCATGCCTGGCAGTCAATCTAAATTTCCACCGATTTGAACGCCACAGGGAGCTTCGCGCGGACCTGCCGAACTTCGAAGAATTTGGATTCCGGTCTCGCGGCCAGCAGGGTCGCTGGGCAAGCACTGTTTTGGCAGGATGAAGTAGAAAGCACGGCCTGAGGGCTGGTGTCGCAAATGCCATGACCACGTGAAGACTGGCCTGCCGGCGCGCTGGTGCGGCGGGAAGCTGAGCCCCAGTAGACTGCTCAGGAGTTCATCTTCTGCAGGAATTCTTCGTTCGATTTCGTGCCCTTCATGCGCTCGAGCAGAAATTCCATCGCTTCCACCGAGGACAATTCGCTGAGAAATTTCCGCAAAATGTAGACGCGATTGAGCTCAAAATCACTCAGCAGCAGCTCTTCCTTGCGCGTTCCCGATTTGTTGATATCAATGGCCGGGAAAATCCGCCGGTCGGCCAAGCGCCGGTCCAGTTGCAGTTCCATGTTGCCGGTGCCCTTGAACTCTTCGAAGATGACTTCATCCATGCGGCTGCCGGT
This sequence comes from bacterium, assembly GCA_023150945.1. Classification (NCBI taxonomy): domain Bacteria; species bacterium. Next base: position 8,163 of record JAKLJX010000025.1, read on the forward strand.
GTCAATCAATGCTGTGGCGATAATGCTCAAACTACCGCCCTCCTCGATATTGCGCGCCGCGCCAAAAAAGCGTTTGGGCCGTTCCAGTGCCGTGGCATCAAGACCACCGGAGAGGATTTTGCCCGAGTGCGGCACCACGGCGTTGTGGGCGCGCGCCAGTCGCGTGATCGAATCGAGCAGAATGACCACGTCCTGACTGTATTCCACCAGGCGTTTCGCCTTTTCCAAAACCATGTCGGCGACTTGCACGTGCCGCTCCGGGGGTTCATCGAAGGTCGAGCTGATGACTTCGGCATCCACCGAGCGCTCCATATCCGTCACTTCTTCCGGGCGCTCGTCGATGAGCAGCACGATGAGTTTGATTTCGGGGTGATTGGCGCTGATGGCGTTTGCAATTTTCTGCAGAATGGTGGTCTTGCCGGTTTTGGGCTGGGCGACGATCAGCCCGCGCTGGCCCTTGCCCAGCGGGGAAAGCAGATTGATGACGCGCGAAGCATAGTCCCGCGCATCGTGTTCGAGCTTGATGCGCTTGAGCGGATACAGCGGAGTGAGATTGTCGAAGAGGATCTTGCTTTTGGCGACATCCGGGTTTTCGAAGTTGACGGCTTCGACTTTGAGCAGCGCAAAGAAGCGCTCATTTTCCTTGGGCGGCCGAATCTGCCCGGACACCGTATCGCCGGTGCGCAGGCCAAAGCGCTTGATCTGGCTGGGGGAGACGTAAATGTCATCCGGCCCGGGCAGGTAATTGTAGTCCGGTGAGCGCAGAAAGCCGTATCCGTCCGGCAGCACTTCCAGCACGCCGTCAGCGAAGATCAAACCTTCCTTCTTGGTTTGCTCCTCCAGGATGCGAAAAATCAAATCGGATTTCTTCAAGCCCGCAGCGCCCTGCACGTTCAATTCCTGTGCAACTTTGTTGAGCTCTGCGATCTTCATGGCTTTCAGTTCGGCAATATCCATAACAAGCCCTTTAGATTAAAAGTGATCGCTCGGAGAAAGCTAGATTCATCGTCTGGGTAAGACTCTTGCCTTGGCCGCGAACGGCAGCAATTGATGTTGGTCAGAGTGATGCACCGGAGAGATGAGCAGTCATACCGATTGCGGGCGGCGCGGCCGCACATAAAACCTGAACGGAGATTGAAGCGGCTGGCGGCACCAAACAGAAATCATCGCGTGGCAAGCATGGCCGGCATGCTCACCACCCTCAACAACGCGACGCGCAGTGGAGATTGAAGCTCTCGGAACGTCTGTATCTGATGTCTTGCAGCAAATCGATCAGAAGTACGCTAAGCAGGTCGCAGGCTCTCTTCGGTTTGAGCGCTGAAGAAGTGGGATTTACTCATGTCAAACGTGAGGGGCAACTGGCTGCCGATTGGGGGCTCCGTGCGGGAGTTGATGCGGGCAACCAGACTTGTCGCGCCAAGATTGACATACAAATATATTTCACTGCCCATCGGCTCGACGACTTCGACCACGCCGGGGGTTTCCGCCGTCTCCTGCAAGCCGGCGGCATCGCCGGCCAGATGGATATCCTCCGGGCGGATGCCAAATACCACTTCCTCCCCCACGTGGTTGCCAAGCGAGGGCGCAAAACTCTGCGGAATCGGAAACGCGAATTGCTCACACTGAAATTTCAAACCGCCGTTGCGCAGCACCTTGCCGGGAATGAAATTCATCGCCGGCGACCCAATAAACCCCGCCACGAATTTGTTCGCCGGGTGATGATACAGGTTCAGCGGCGTATCCATCTGCTGCACCAGGCCGTCCTTCATCACAACGATACGATCGCCCATGGTCATGGCCTCGACCTGATCATGCGTCACATAGACCATAGTCGTCTCCAGCCGGCTGTGCAACTTCGAGATTTCGATGCGCGTCTGCACGCGCAGCTTGGCATCGAGGTTCGACAGCGGTTCGTCGAACAGGAAGACCTTGGGCTTGCGCACGATGGCGCGGCCGACCGCCACCCGTTGCCGCTGCCCGCCGGAAAGAGCCTTGGGTTTGCGATCCAGGAATTGCTCGATCCCCAGGATTTTGGCGGCTTCCTTCACGCGCGTCTCGATTTCCGACTTGGAATACTTGCGCAACTTCAATCCGAACGCCATGTTTTCGAAAACCGTCATGTGCGGATAGAGTGCGTAGTTCTGAAAGACCATGGCAATATCACGGTCTTTGGGCGGGACTTCGTTGACCAGGCGGTCGCCAATGTAAATCTCACCGCTCGAAACCTCTTCGAGACCGGCGATCATGCGCAGTGTCGTCGACTTGCCACATCCGGACGGTCCGACTAATACCACAAATTCCTTGTCTGCAATCGAAATATTCGCACGATTGACGGCAACCACGCCCTTGTCATAGACTTTGCTCACATCGCGTAATTCAACACGGGCCATACGGAAGGATGGATGATCAGTGGTTCAGAGTAACGATAGGTATGACAGAATGGATTATCTTGTGCAGGATTAAAAAACGCGGTGCAATGTAAATATTCGAAGTCTGATTGTCAAGCATTTTGTCGGCAGCCGAGGCACACCTTGCCAACGAAAACCGCCGGCATCCGCAACGCTCTGCCGGCGGCTTTTCCATAATCCTCATAGGGTTACCTTTTTTCTTCAATGCGGGCCGCGCGGCCTTTCAGCTCACGCAGATAGTACAGGCGCGCCCGCCGTACTTTCCCGCGGCGCAGATGGTCGATCTTCTCAATGTTGGGGGAATGCAACGGGAAAATGCGCTCCACGCCGATGCCTTCCGAAACCTTGCGCACGGTAAAGGTCTCGTTGATCCCGTGCCCGCGCCGTTGAATCACGACGCCTTCAAACGTCTGCGTCCGTTCTTTGTCACCCTCGACGACTTTGTGGTGCACCGCCACTGTGTCGCCGGGCCAAAAATCCGGATGATCGTTGCGTAGTTGTGGTGCCGTCAGGGCATTGACAATGTTCATCTGGGATATCCTCCTTGACCGTAGTCGTTTTCATTTCGGTTGCAGTAAATCCGCTCTGCGCTCGCGGGTGCGGGCTTCCGCCATGTTTTTTCTCCACTCCGCAATCTTGGCATGATGGCCGGAGAGCAACACCTCCGGAACACGCAGGCCGCGAAACTCCTCGGGTCGGGTATAATGCGGGTAATCGAGCGAATCCTGCTGAAAGGAATCACCGCTCGCCGAATCCCAATCGCCCAACACCCCGGGAATCAATCGAATCGTCGCGTCGATGACTACCATGGCCGGCAATTCGCCGCCGGTCACGACGTAGTCGCCAATGGAAAGTTCTTCCGTCGCCAGACATTCGCGCACGCGCTCATCGACCCCCTTGTAGTGCCCGCAAATGAAAACCACCGTCGGCAGCTTGGCCAGTTCATTCGCGCGCCGTTGCGTGAAGCGCTCGCCCTGCGGTGACATCAGGATGATCGGCGCGCCGGCAAGCTCGTAATGCGCGCGCAGATGATCGAGACAGGCGAAAATCGGCTCCGGCTTCAAGATCATCCCCGGGCCGCCGCCATAGGGATAGTCGTCGATGGTGCGATGCTTGTCGGTGGTGTAATCGCGCAAATCGTGTATGAGAATCTCAGCCAGCTTGCGCTCGAGGGCGCGCTTGAGGATGCTCTCGGTCAGCGGGCCATTGAAGAGCTTCGGAAATCCGGTGACGACGTGAATCTGCATTTCATTCAATCACGGCAAGCTGGTGGAATCGTCGAGCAATCCCTCCAGGGGCTCGATCACAATGCGCGGCACCGCCACTTCGACACTCTTGATCACGGAACTGATGGCGGGAAGCAGCCATTCCCGGCCGGAAGCGTCGCGCACAACCCAGACATCATTGGCGGGATAGGGCACAATGTCGCTGAGCATTCCCACCAGCCGGCCCGCACTGGTATACACCGGCAGGCCCAGCAGATCAAAGGGGTAGTATTCCTGCTCCCCAGTGGGCAGACACGCTTCGCGCGCAATGACGATCTGCGCGCCACGCAACGGTTCGACCGAAGTAAGCGAGTCCAGTTGATGAAACTTTATGCGCAGGCCGCGGCTTTCGACGATGACTCGCTCGAGGCGGAACGACCCCAATGATCGTCCCTGCAGCCGCAATTCCACGGTCTCGAGGCGGCGAAAGCGCTCGGGGTCTTCGGTTTCAGGCACGACTTTCACCATGCCGTGCAGGCCGTGGGGGCGCACGATTACGCCAATCGTGACTTCCTTGACATCTGCCATGGGGAATTTCTTCGGGTTTTCGGCAGGGCTTCGCGTGCGCAAGCTGACCGCGCGGTTACCGCCTCCCGCCGGGCCACGTCAGTCGTGCGGTCGCGTCGCGGGAATTGCGGCAGGCCCAGGCTCGTCAGGCAATCCGGTCATTCGAGAATCTCCAACACCGCCCGTTTGCCGGTTTTTGCGGAGGCCGCGGCCAGCAAAGTGCGCAACGACTTGGCTGTTTGCCCGTGCTTGCCGATCACCTTGCCCATGTCGCCCTGGCCCACGCGCAGCTCGAATACCATGGTGCGCTGGCCGTCCACCTCGGTGACCACGACATCGCCGGGCTTGTCCACCAGATGTTTGACAATGAACTCGACAAACTCCTTCATGATCAACCCTCCATTGGGTTCATTCCTCGAGATTCTAGAGTCTGCGCGAACTCGAAAGCAGATCAGAATCGCAGAGATTTTCGCTGCTTCAGGTCGATATCGAATCTGCGTCCCACACCGTTCGATCGAGGCAACCCGCTTGTGTCCCACCACATGATCCATAGCACTACACAAGAGTATGTCACTCAGGCGGCGAAAACGATTTTCCCAGGAGAGGGTTGAATCAAAAAGATCACATGACGCACCACGACTGCCCGGCGCTGTGGCCAACAACCGTGCGCCGGTTGAACTCAGGCGTTGCTGTCCGCGTTGCCCGGCGCCTCGGCCGGCTGCGCGGGTTCGGCCTCTGCCTTTTTCTTGCTCTTTTTCTGCAGCCGTGCCACTTCCAACCGCTGGCGCTTCTCGGCTTGCTGCGCTTCCCACTTCTTCAGTTCTTCGCTGATTTTGGCGTCATCTGCGCCACGGCGTTTGAGATGCCATTTCAGCATGATGCCGCGCCGGCTCAGAATGTTGCGCACCGTATCCGTCGGTTGCGCGCCGGTGCTGAGCCAATACAGCGCGCGCTCTTCGTCAACGGTCACCGCTTCGGCTTCCACGCGCGGATTGTAAATACCGATTTTCTCCAAATACTTGCCATCGCGCGCGGCGCGTGAATCAATGGCAACGATGCCGTAAATCGGTTGTTTCTTCTTGCCCATTCGGCTCAGGCGAAGATGAACGGCCAAATCGAACCTCCTTACATCGTTTGAGTTTGGGTAATTGTTGTTCGGAAATGTCGCCCGGCGGCCCGTACGCCGCCGCCGGCCCTATCCTCGCGACGGTCGCCCTTTGCGCCCGCCGATCTGTTTCATCATCTTCTTCATCATTTCGTACTGCTTGAGCAGGCGGTTGACTTCCTGCACGCTGTTGCCGCTGCCCTTGGCGATGCGCAGCCGCCGGCTGCCATTCAAAATCTGCGGCCGTTGGCGCTCCGCCGGTGTCATCGATTGAATGATCGCCTCCACCCGCACCAGAGCTTTTTCATCGACTTCGACATCTTTGGGAATCTTGCCGCCCAAACCCGGCATCATGCCCACCAACTGATTCAACGGACCCATCTTTTTGACCGACTGCAGTTGGTCGTAGAAATCCTCCAGCGTGAACTCCGCCCGGCGCAGCTTCTCCTCCATCTTGCGCATCTTCTCTTGATCGACCGCCTGCTGCGCCTTTTCCACCAGGGTGATGATGTCGCCGCGGCCCAGAATGCGCGAGGCAATGCGCTCCGGATGGAACTTTTCCAGGGCGTCGAGTTTCTCGCCGGTGCTGATGAACTTGATCGGCTTGCTGGTAATCGCCTTGATCGAGAGCGCCGCGCCGCCGCGCGCGTCGCCGTCCATTTTGGTCAGCACCACTCCGGTGAAATCCAGCCGCTGCAAAAACGCCTGCGCCGTGTTGACCGCGTCCTGGCCGGTCATGCCGTCGGCGACAAAAAGAATCTCATGCGGCTTGAGGTTCTTTTTGATGTTCACCAGCTCCTGCATCAGTTCGTCATCAACGTGCAGCCGGCCGGCCGTGTCCAGAATCGCGATATCCAGCATGCGCTGGCGCGCTTCGGTGATCGCGGCCTTGCAAACCTCCAGCGGCGTCGTGTGCGGCCGCGAGAAAAAGCCGGCGCCCGCCGCTTCGGCCACAATGCGCAATTGCTCGATCGCCGCCGGCCGCTGCAAATCCGCAGCAACCAGCAGCGGCCGCCGTCCCTTGGCCTTCAGAAATTTTGCCAACTTGCCACAGAACGTGGTTTTGCCCGTGCCCTGCAGGCCCACCACCATGATTACCGCGGGCGGGATGCTGCTTTCACGCATCGGCGTGTCGTTGCCGCCGAGCAGCAAGGTGAGCTGCTCGTGCACGATTTTGATCATCTGCTGCGCCGGCGTGATGCTGGTCAAAACTTCGGCGCCCACCGCCTTCTTTTCGACGGCCTCGACGAAATCCTTGGCAACTTTGAAATGAACATCGGCCTCCAGCAAAATGCGCCGCACTTCGCGCGAGGTCTCGGCGATGTTCTCGGCTGTGAGCTTGCCATGGCCCTTCAGCTTCTTGAAAAGGTCTTCGAAATGACCGGTGAGCTGTTGAAACATGCAATAATGAAAGCAAAAATATCCGCCGGACGCGGATAGGAACGTTCAAAATCGAGCCGAAATTTGCTTGTAAAGCCGCGAAAGATATAAAAAAACCCTGTGGGATGCAAGCTAATTTTCTGGCTCTACAAGCTTTAGGGAGAACAACTTCTCTCCTTCCCGCCTGCGGTTCCCAGACTGGAAAGAAAGAACTTAACCGGAATCATTCTCCGGCAGCAGCGTTTCACAGCGCGATATTCGGAGCGAAGAATCTCCGGGACCCGGCCTGCACGGGCCGGGCCGATGCCGGCGGCAATGCCCCCTTGCCAACTGCCAAACCGGTTCAGCAAGCTCCTCGCCAAGGCCGGACCGAGGCCCGGAATGATCTCCAGCACCTCGCGCTGCGTGCGAGCAAGTGAAGTCGTATGGCCGTTAGCCAAAGTGGTCTTGCGCTCGACCACCACCGCCGGCGACAGGAGATAGTCACCCGCGGCCAGATGCTTCAGCCGCACCTCGATCCCCTTCTGGCTGAGCAGGCGGGGAATGCCCGCAGCGCGGTCGCGCAAATCGGCAATCAAACCGGCCGCGGCGTCATCAACGCGAGACGTTTTCCCCGCTTGCGACGGCGCGGGGGCGAGGCGCAGCCCTGCCGCGCCCCGCCGGCCGCTCCGCACTCAGCGCACCACCATCAGCTTGCGCACGGTGGCAAATTCCCCGGCAACGATCCTATAGAAGTAGACGCCATTCCGCACCAACGCGCCGCTCTGGTCACGGCCATCCCAGTTCACCGCAAAGGTGCCGGGTTGTTTGACCTCCTGCAGCAGCGTCCGCACTTCGCGGCCGAGGACATCATAAACGCGCAGACTCACCGCCACGCCGCCGGCCGCTTGCGCCGGAATGTCAAAGGCGATGCGGGTCGCGGCGGGCGCGCCACTTTCAGTCGCCAGCACGAAGGGGTTGGGATAACTCTGCTGCAACGCAAAAGCTGCCGGCATTGCGGCAGGCGCCTGTTGCTCAGCCACGGCTGTGGCGGCGGTCACATTCAACACCACGGCAACCGGCCGCACCGCGTTGTTCGGATCGTTGCTTCGGATCTCCAGACGCGCGACGTTTTGCCCGAGATTGGCGGAGGCGCTCGTCAACTCCACCACAATCGTATCACTCTCGCCCGGGCCCAAACGGCCACGCATCGGCGCGGCCACAAGCCAGGAGAAATCGAACACGCGGAAGTCACGCTGCTGTTCTTCCAACTCGTAGGCCAGTGTATCGACGGTGCCGGTGTTGGTGATGAACACCTGGCGCTCGCGCTCTTCCCCCTGACGCACAGCCACGACCACCGAAGTGGCCGAAACCTGCAGGTTCGGCGCCTCCGGCCCGACCTCGGCCGCCGAAACCACGAGATTGTAGTTCCCAAACTTGGCATTGCGGTTGGCCGGGCTGCGGCGGCTGCGAATGTAGAGCGGCCCGTTCTGCGCCGGCTGATACTCAACGAGCGAGCGCAACACTTCAAACGCATTGTTGTCGCCGGGCGTGGGCGTGCCGACGTTGTCATTGGCCGCCAGTTCGGTGCCGTCCGCGGCATGCACGCTGAGATAAGTATCCGCGCCGTCGCGCATGGTATTGGTGCTGACCGCATACTTCACGCTGGAGAAGGCCTCGAACACCAGCCAGTCTTCATCACCCTCGGGATAATGCGTGTGATGCGTCACCGCGCCGCCACCGACCTGCGCATAGGAAAGCCGCACCGCTTTTTCGAGCGTGTTGTCGTCTTCAAACTCGTCGGGGAAGAATTGCATGTTGTGATTGCGATAGAGCATCTCATTCAGCGTGGCACTTTGCGGATTGGGGAGGTTGGCATTCCAGGTATCAACAAAGTCTTCGAACGACTGCGGCTCGGTGATCGCCGCCATCAGAAAGGAGGCGACCAACCAGGTCTCGTCGAAAGTGCGCGTCATCTCGTAACCGGGTTCGTCATCCACGCCGGGCGTGGCATCCGGCGTATCGGCACCGTCGGTCATGTCCCATAAGGCGGATTGCACCGCGTTCTCGGAAGAGGCACCTTCGCCTTCGCGGCCTTCGAGATCATAAGAGAAGCTGAAGCGGTTGCGCGTGGAATCGCCGAGCGAGTTGAGATAGACATTGGGCTTGTTGTCGCCGCGCCACTGCCGCACGTGCGAAGCCCAAAACGTCGGCCAGCCTTCCCCCCAGGAAAGCCGCGGATCTTGCGCACTGTCGCCGATGAAATGACGGCCGCCGGGATTGTCGTCAAAATCGCCGTAGTTGCGTTCGACATAGTGGCCCAGCTCATGCAGGATGATGGTGTCGTCATAGCCGTAATTGGGCCCCAGAAAAACGCCGCCACCCGGTCCGGCGCCTGAGCTGTAATAGGCAAAATCGTCGGTCCGGTTGATGTTGAAATTGACAATGGTTTTGATCGGCGCCTGTGGCCGGGTGCCATCCACCACTTGCAGGAAATCGGCATTGTCCAGTATGTTGTCATAAATATTGAATGGCTCGCCGCCGGCTTTGTATTGCGCCACCGCCGTCCCCATGTTGAAATCCTGCGTGGGATTGTGATTGGGAGAAACGCCGCCTTCAAACGCATGTGGCGCGGTGCCATTGCGGTTGGTGCTGGTCATCACCATCACCGCTTGCTGCAGACCCGGCGTGTTCTGGCTGTTGGCGACCACCACCACGGCAATGGTGCGAATGGCGTTGTCATTCACCGTGATGCTGAACTCACCATTGAGGCCGGTAGCGCCCTGCGCCACCACCGAGTTGGTGCTGGTGTCGAGAACCAAAACGTCTGCCAGACGAATCGGCTTGTTGGGTCGTGCGCCCGTGAAGCCGTTGATATCGAGCTCGAGATCCTGATACAGAAAGCGGCCCGTTACCTTGTAATCGGCGCGGGCGGTCGCCGCGGCAAGCAGCAGCACAACAAAACTGCAGGAATGAATGGCCTTTTTGAAACCCATGATTTTCTCCAAGATTCGGCGAGTTCTATTCCACCCGATGATTGCGGGCATCGGTTCTCACTTCTCGGCGTTGGGGCGATGGATTTGCAGGCTTTCGACCCCTTCATAACCCTTCACCGGCTGCATCTCCGCCGACTTTTCCAGCCGGCGGGCAGGATCGAGATAGGCGCTGGCGCCCTGTTTGAAAACGCGGCCTTCCGGCGGCGTGACCACCGCCTGCGCGATCACATAGCGTGGTGTCGGCTCCAGCAGCCGCACGCTCAGGTTGAGCGTGCCGGTTTCGCCGCGTTTGAGATTCCCTTCCCATTTCAATTCGCCACTGAGCAACTCGTATTTTTCCGGCAAAGTAATGGCGAGATTCACCTGCGCCTCTGCCAGCCGCGGCGAGAACGTTGTCTGAATTTGCGCCGTGCCGTTTGGCGAAATCTCCACCACCTGCATCTGCAAATCCAGCGGCAGGGAAACTCCGACATCGAGCGGCAGCCGCGCAGGCTCGGCCGCCACGGTGGGCGCGGTTTGTGAAGATTGCGGCCGCTCCTGGCAGGCTGACAGCAGCAGCGCACCGGCCAGCAGCGCAGCATTCATAAGACGGATTGTTTGCATGAGGGGTGCATCCTTTCCTTATCTGTTGAGAGTGAGATTTTTGTCTAAATTGAGAAATTTCCCATTGCGATAGAACAACTCATCATCCACCCAAATTTCCCCGCCGCTGCGCAGATCGCAAATCATGTCCCAATGAATCGCGGATTCATTGACGCCGCCGGACTCGGGATAGCTGGCGCCCAGCGCCAGATGAAAACTGCCGCCGATTTTTTCATCGAACAAGATCTGCCGCGTGAAGCGGGTGATGCCGGCATTGGTCGCAATCGCAAACTCACCCACGCGCCGTGCGCCCGCATCGGTATCGAGCGTGGCGCGCAGCAGATCTTCATTCTTTTCGGCGGTGGCGCGCACCACCCGGCCGGCCTCGAACCACAGCCGCACGCCGGCAACTTCCTTGTCGCGATAAATGGCGGGATAGGAGAAGCAGACGTGGCCGGCCACGCTGTCTTCCACCGGCGCCGTGAAGACTTCGCCGTCGGGAACATTGAAAGTGCCGGCGCAATTGATGAACGGCCGGCCGGCAATGCTCAGGCGCAGATCGGTCTCCGGCGCTTTCACGTGCACGGTCTGTTTGCCCTGCAACCAGGCCACGATCTTGTCCTGCTCGGCGGCCACGCGGCGCCAATAACCGACAGGGTCGTGCGGGTCCGGCATGCAGGCTTGATAGTAGAAGTCTTCGAACTCGCGCAGGCTCATGTCGGCGTCCTGCGCATAGCCGTGGGTGGGAAAGAGCGTGTAGACCCAGCGCAACTCCCCGCGCGCGGTGCGCTGCATCAGCGTGTGACTGAGTCCGGCGCGCGCCTGCGCCCGCCGCGCCATGCGCTCCGGATCGATTTGATTGAGCGCACGCGTGTTGGGCGCGGCGTCGATTTGGATCATCACTTCAAAAGTTTCACGAATCAATTTCTCCACGGCGGAGACGTGCTGCAGTTGCGCTTCGGAGGCATGACGATAAAACAGCTCATTGGCTTCCGGCAGCTCCGGCAGCAGAAGCGGATGGCCGCCGGCCTTCACCACCTCCGCGTAAACCGCCAGCAGCAGCGGCTCGGCCGGGGTTCCACCTTGAATGACAACGCGATCTCCGGGACGCACGCTGACGGAATAATTGACCAGCAGCTCGGCGAGTTTCTCGAGGCGTGAATCGGACATGCGTATTTTTCGTGTGGTAAATCAGATGATGCGGTTTGCTTCACTTTTTTCCAACAGGCCGTTGGTCAATTGTGCAGCCTGCCGTTACTTCAATTTGTTTGGGCGGCCAACTTGACTTGTCCTCCCGCCAGAAACTTTGTGAATAACTTGGCACTGTGCCAGAATTTTCACGGGATCCTTACAGGATGACAGCAGTAGAGGATACACTTTTCAAGATAACGGCACCAAGCTTGACAACGTCAAATTCCAAGAATTGCCGCGGGGTCGCGGCGTTCACAGGCAAGACTGCCTGAATGCTCAGCGAACTCTGCATCTCCGCGCTGAATCTGACCAAGTCAGACTAGGCCGCCAAAACAATACCCACCGGGCAATGATCCGAGCCGGTCACCTCCGGCAGGATGAAAGCCTTCTGCAATCGCGGTCGCAACACCGCTGAAATGCAAAAATAATCGATGCGCCAGCCCACGTTTCGACTGCGGGCGTTGCCGATCTGGCTCCACCAGGTGTAATGCCCGCCCTCCCGGTGGAATTCGCGAAAGCTGTCGACGAATCCGTGCTTGACGAAATTGTCGAAACCGGCGCGCTCTTCCGGGGTGAAGCCGTGATTGCCGACGTTGGCCTTGGGATTGGCGAGATCAATCTCCGTGTGCGCGACATTCAAATCGCCGCAAAAGATCACCGGCTTTTTGCGTTCCAGCCGCTTGAGGAATTTCAGAAAATCCGCGTCCCATTGCACGCGATATTCCAGCCGGGAGAGGTCGCGCTTGGCGTTAGGCGTGTAGACGTTGACGAGAAAGAAGTCGGCGAACTCGGTGGTGAGCACACGGCCTTCGCGATCATGCTCGTCCACGCCCAGGTCACGCCGCACGCTGAGCGGCGCGATTTTGGTGAAGATGGCGGTGCCCGCATAGCCCTTTTTTTCCGCGGTGTTCCAAAACTGCTGATAGCCCGGCAGCGCGAGACTCACTTGCTCGGGCGCGGCCTTGGTTTCCTGCACGCACAGCACCTCCGGCGCAGCGGTTTCGATGAACGCAGCAAAATTCTTCTTGAGCACGGCCCGAATGCCGTTCACGTTCCAGGAAATGAGTTTCATGACAAGAGGTGGTGAAACTGGGTCAGGCGGCCGGCAGCCGGACCTGCAACCGGCTCATCTTGAACGTTTGCAGGAAAGCGCGGCAAAATAAGGCGGCTCTGCGAATAATGCAAAGCATTTCCACGCGAGCAGCGCTCACGGCACGCCGTAAGTCTTCTGCAGATAGAGAATGAGCGCGCGCCGAATCTCCGCCACATTGTCATTCAAGACTTTGAGGCCGGGATGGCTGCGGTTCAAATAGTCCAGGCCTTGCTCGTTTCCGGTAATCAGAAAATCACTGATCGCCACTTTGTAAATGCGGCCGGCTTCCAAATCGCTTCCGTTGATCAGCCACCGGCCCCGGCCTTCGTCCCAATTCACCTTGGCCGTGTGCAAATAGCCGCCACTGCCTTTGTTTTTCCGGCCCTGCTCCAAAACCTTGCCGAGCAACTCGCCAGTCATTTCCACCAGCGCGAGGTTGCCGCCAAAAGGCAGAATGCGAATGATGTCGTATTCCGTGATCGCGCCGGCCGGCAGCACGTCGTCAATGCGGATCGAGCCGCCGTTGAACACTGCCAAATCAGCCTCCGGCGCCGCGCGCAGAAAAGAAGCTGCGATCAAATCCATCAGCAGGCCGGGCCGGTTGCGCACCACGGATTCCCGGCCATCGAGCTCGACCGGCGAGTTGACCGCGAGTTTCTCCGGCGCAAAGCCCATCTTGCGAAACGCGGCAAAGGCCAGTTCCACCCATTTCTGCACTTCGGCGCTTGCCGCCGGATCCTCTGCAATCTTGTCGGTGATGGGCTGCAAGCGCGATTGGATCTGCACCTGCTTGGCCGCGGGGTCATAGTGCAGCGCGTGAATGTAGGCTGAGCGCACGTTGGCATCAGCCTTGAGAATCGGCGTGAAATCCGGGCCGCGCCAGACTTGCACATTCTCATGTTCGTGCCCGCCGAGAATCAAGTCGATCTCCGGCAGCGCCTGCGCCAGCGCCATGTCTTCCTCGAGGGGGAGATGTGTCACGGCAATCAGAATTTCCACCTGGCCGCGGAGTTTCAGCACTTGTTGCCGCGCGGCGGCGAGCGGATCGGTGAAGGTGACGTAGTCGGGTTTGTTCTTGGACATGGTCACGCCGAACATGCCCACGCGCACACGCTGGCTGCCGGCAGCGGTGGTGAAGATGGCGTGTTCCGCCACGTTGGGAAACGGCTTGCCGTTGCGATCGAACACATTGCTGGAAAACCACGTGAAGCGCGATTCGGACAGGCGTTGCAGAAAGGCCTTTTCTTTTAGATCGAATTCATGATTGCCGAAGGTGGAATAGTCCAGACCGATGGCATTGAGCACGGCCACCATCTGCCGGCCGGCCAGCCGCTCGCCGTCGACCACTGCAGTGCCGAGCGCCGAGGGACTCAGCAGATCACCGGCAAGAATCATGTAGGTGTTGGGATTCTCCGCCTGCAGTTGCCGGCGCAAAGTCGCCAGCCGCGCCATGCCGCCCTCTTTGCCGCCGCTCACCGGCGTGAGCTCGTAGAGATCATTGATTTGCAGCAGCGTGATCGCGGCGCCGGATTCGCGCCGGGCCATGCTCGCCGGGCCGGCGCAGGCAAAGAAGGCGAGCAGCAGGGCAAGCAGCCATTCCCGCCGGAAAAAGAATTTCCACATAAAGGCTCCAGTATAAGTTGCGCTCAAGAGTGGTGGCTAGGCCGCCAGCCGGAAACAACAACAGCGCCGCACAGGCAAGAAGAGATTTTTCTGAATGAGGCAGCGGTTACTCTGCCTTCAAGAGAAGGCCTGCCCTGCTCATAGCGTGCGGTAGTCCCCGCGGAAATAAAGCAGCGGAGGAAGAGTGGCAGCTTGTCCCAAGGCCACGACTTCGCCCACAAAAATGGTGTGATCACCGCCCTCATGCGCCGCCACCAATTTGCAGTCCAGCCAGGCGAGACAATCCTCCAAGATCGGCGCGCCGGTGATAGCGCGGTGCAACCGGAGGCCGGCGAAGCGTTCGTGCGCCGGCAGTTGGTCCAGCGCAAATCGCTGCGCCACGTCCTGCTGCGGCGCACCGAGAATGCTCACCGCAAAGCAGCCGCCCTGCCGGATCAAGTCATGGCTCTGTGCCGTTTTGCTCACGCACACCAGAACCAGCGGCGGGGCCAGCGAAACCGAGCAGAAGGCGTTGGCCGTGAGGCCGTGAATGATTTCGCCGGTGCGGGTCGTCACAATCGTGACGCCGGTGGCAAACGTGCCCATCACCTGGCGGAAATCTTTTTCGTCGATCATGTCGGTTTCCTGACTGAATGGCTGGTGAAAATCGTCGCGCGCGAAAAGTCGCAGCGGCAGTGGCCTGCGTGACTCGCCGATATACCGGCAATTTGCGGCGCAATATAGTCGGGCAGCCGGCCAAATGCAAGCAGGAGCACCGTGGCGCGTGCGGCAGCGGGCAAGATGGCGCTTGACATTCAAAGGGCCTTTCCTTTAATTGCGGCGGCTGTCAAACAGTTGCCTCAGCGGTGGTGATGATTGCGAGGGTCACATGATGAATCGTTCCTCTTTGGTCGCTGGTGGTCTGCTGATTGTGCTTGGCCTGGCTTTTCTTGCCGGAAATGTCGTCAAACTGTACTGGGAAGAATGGTGGCCGTTGTGGCTCATTGCGGGCGGCGTGCTGTTTCTGCTGCCCTACTTGTCTAATCGGCGCTACTACGGTTTTCTCATGCCTGCCGCTATTTTGATCACCCAGGGCCTGCTCTTTCTGTACTGCACCTGGGGCAATCGCTGGGATCATATGGGAAGCCTCTGGCCGATCTTCATTCTCGGGCCGGGCTTGGGTTTTCTGCTGATGTACTTCCTCGGCGAGCACGAACGCGGCTTGTTGATTCCCGGAATCATCTTGACCGGTATGGCCGCCATTTTCCTGATCATCTTCGGGCCGTTTTCGGAGCTGCGGGACTATTGGCCCGTCGTGCTGATCTTGGTGGGATTGTATCTGATCTTCCGCCGCCGCGGCCAGCTCCGGCCATGACTCGTTCTTTCAGCCGCAATCGCTGCTGCGCGGCTGCAACCTGCATCTGACCTCATGTTCCGTCCACGAATTCGCACACAACTCATTCTCTTTCTGATTCTGCAGGTGGGCACGTTGCTGGCGCTGGCGGGTTTTTATCTGCATTGGCGCATGCGCGCACAGATTGAAAGCGAGCTTGCCGACAAGCTGGTGGCGCTCGCCGCCGCCGGCGCGCAGCTCGCGGCCACCTCCGCCGGCGTGACGCCGATCATCAGTCTGTTGCCCGGCGATGAACAAGCGCGCACGGTGCAGACGCTGCAGCACGCGTGCGCGCCGCTGCTGGCCGCGGGCAAACTCAGCCGCCTGGTGATCTGCGATCGTGAATCCCGCTTGCTGTTTGACAGCCGCCGCGAGCTGGCCATTGGCAGCGAATACGTCCGGCTGCGTTTCGATCAGGAGGAAATTGCGCGTGCGTGGCAGGGCCACGCGGCCGCCGCGAAGCTGTTCTTCGATGCGCGACAGCAGCCGTTCAAAGCCGCCTACGCGCCGCTGCAAGAGGGCGGACAGGTGCGCGCGCTGGTGGGCATCGAAGGCAGCGCCGCGAGTCTCGCCGCGGTGGCGGAAACGCAACGGGTGTTGTGGAGCATTGCCGCCCTCGGCCTGGTCGCGGCCACCCTCAGCGGCATCGTGTTCGCGCGGCGCATCACCTCCCCGCTGGAGCGCTTGCGCGCGGCAGCGCAAGCCATCGGCCACGGCGCGCCCTCCGTGTCGTTCGAAGTGAAGGGCACGGAGGAGATTCGCTTTCTGGCGCAGACCATGCAGCAGATGCACACGGCGATCGTGAGCCGCGAACAGAACCTGCGCATGATGCTGGCCGGCGTGGCGCATGAGATTCGCAATCCGCTCGGCGGCATCGAGTTGTTTGCCGGCATGCTGGAGAGCGACGCGCCGGCAGCGCTCAAGCCCCAGGTGCAGCGCATTCGCGCCGAAGTGCGCCGGCTGGAAAACACCGTGCGCGATTTTCTCGACTATGCCCGGCCGCGGCCGAGCGTGCGCCAGCAGGTGCGCGTGCGCCCGATCATCGAAGACGTGCACGGCCACTTGCGCGGTTTGCATCCGGCCGTGACCTGGCGGCTGCGCGTGGCGGCCACGGCCTCCGCGCTGGTGGATGAAGAGCAGTTACGCCGCATGCTGCTCAATCTCGCGGGCAATGCCATCGAGGCCATGAATGGCGCAGGCGAGCTCGAGATCACCGCCGAAGAATCACACGGCCGGCTCCAGCTCTCGGTGAAAGACAGCGGCGCCGGTGTCGCGCCTGAGCTGGTGGACAAGATCTTCGAGCCTTTTTTCACCACGCGGCCTCAGGGCAGCGGCTTGGGCCTGGCGCTGGTGCGCCGTTTCGCTGAATTGAACGGCGGCCACATTGAACTGGTGCCGAGCAAGAAGGGCGCGCACTTCCGGTTGACACTGCCGCAAAGACCGCCGGCCGCGAGCGGGAGGCCGGGCAATCCTTGACAGGTTTTGGAATCAGCCCACGAAACACACGAAATGCCCTTGGGCGTGTTTCGCGTGTCGCCGAGGCAGGTCTGGGATTGTCGGTGTGGGGAGAAGCTTGCATGTGGGGAAAGATACTGCTTCGTCCGATCTGAGGCTGGGCAATCCGAAGAGAATGGTGGAGTGAAAGAAATATGCCTGAGAAACTCAAGCTCGTGATCATTGAAGACAACGCCGCTATGCGCGAGGGACTGGAGCAGGTCGCCCGGCGCCAGGGGCATCACGTCACGGCGTTCGAGCGGGCCGAAGCCGCGCTGCAGGCGCTCCCCGCCAGTCCGGCAGATTTGATCATTTCGGATTACCGCCTGCCCGGCATGAACGGCCTCGAGCTGCTGGAGAAAGTCAAGGCGCTGCGGCCCGGCTGCGAGGTGATCGTGATTACCGCATTTGGCTCCATCGAACTGGCGGTGCAGGCCATGCAAAAAGGCGCGGCGGATTTCATCACCAAGCCGATTTCGCCGGAAGAACTGACCGTGAAGTTGGAGCGCTTTGCGCAACGCCTGGGCCAGCGCCGGCAGCTCGAAAGCCTGCAGGAACAGAATCTCTATCTGCGCCAGCAGGAGGAGCAGCAGTTCAATTTCGGCGAAATCATCGGGCAGGCGCCGGTGATGCAGGAAGTCTTTCGCGTGCTGCAAAAGGTCGCGCCCACCGATGCCAGCGTGATCATCTACGGCGAAAGCGGCACCGGCAAGGAGCTGGTGGCGCGCGCAATTCACAAGAACAGCAGCCGCAGCGAAGGCCCGTTTGTGCGGGTAAACTGCGGCGCGCTGACGGAAACCCTGTTGGAGTCCGAGCTTTTCGGTCACGAGAAAGGCGCGTTCACCGGCGCGCTCAAGCGCAAGCTCGGCCGCTTCGAATTGGCGCACCGCGGCACCATTTTCCTGGATGAAGTGGGCGATATTTCATCGAATCTGCAAATCAAGCTGCTGCGCGTGCTGCAGGAAAAGGAGTTCGAGCGCGTCGGCGGCGAGGAAACCGTGCAGGTCGATGTGCGCGTCATTGCCGCCACCCACCGCAATCTCGAGGAAGAAGTGGCGGCCGGCCGTTTTCGCGAGGATCTATACTACCGCCTGCACATCGTGCCCATCAATCTGCCGGCCTTGCGCCAGCGGCTGGAAGATCTGCCCGTGCTGGTCGATCATTTTCTCCAGCGCCTGGGCCGTGAGTTGCGCAAGCCCGGCCTGCGTCTGGAGCCGGCAGTGTTGGAGATGATGAAGAACTATCACTGGCCCGGCAACGTACGCGAGTTGGAAAATGTGCTCGAGCGCGCCGCCGTGCTCTGCGAAGAGGCCGCCATCACGCTGGCGGACGTGCCGCCGCTGGTGAAAGACCGCGGCGCGATTCTTTCCCTCTCCGACGACAACCTCGATTTGAACAAAACGCTCGCAGAAGTCGAGCGCGCCATGCTGGAACGGGCGCTGGCGCGCGCGCACGGAGTGAAGGCGGAAGCCGCGCGGATTTTGGGCATCAAGACGACGACGCTATTGTATAAATTGGGAAAATACGGCATGGGAACAGCGGAGGAATAGGCCCGCGGGCAAATGCTCAGCCAGTTGAAGAAACCCACCGCCCGGGCGTTCTTGATTCGAGTCAACTTTGGTTGTTGAATTCCTTCGTGGAATGGGCTTCATAAGGCTCCAAGCGCCCGGGCGGTTTCTTCCTTTCTGGACGGACACGAATCAAGGTCACGGACCGCTAGCCCTGTTTCTCCTGCAGCTTGAACTTGAACGGCACCGTGATCACGGCGGCGACCGGCTTCTCGTTTTTCATCGCCGGTTTGAAAGTCCACTGTCGCATGGCAGTCATGGCCGCCTCTTCGAAGCCCTGTGCGGGCTGATCACATTTCTTCACTGAGACTTCCTCCACCCTGCCCTGCTCACTGACGCGCACCTGCAGCCAAACGTCACACTCCACTCCCGCCTTGCGCGCCTCCGCCGGATAGACCGGCATGGCTTGGGTGAGAATTGCCGGTGCGACATCAAACCCTGCTTCGGTATCGGGCGCGTTGAGATCGTGTGCGCCGGCAGCGGTCAGGTCTTGCGGCGGCGTCTGCGCTTCCTGCCGGCAATTCCAGGAAACGGCGGTCAAGAACAGCAACAGGGCGGCGAACAGCAGGCCCTGCCGCCAGGATTTAATCGTCATGTCAGCCTCCTTGGGAGAAAAGAGATGGGTGAGACGTTGTTTGATCTCGGCCTTGGCTTCGAAGAAGGCGGCACTGAAGGGCAGCGGCCGCGGCGTTGCCTCAGCCTCCAGGAAATGCAGCAGCATCTCGCCATAGCACCGCGGCGCGATCGCGGTTTGCTGCAGTGCAAAGTCGTCGCACCGCAGCTCGCGGTAGCGCGCCAGGCGGGCATTCATCAGCCAAATGGCGGGATTGAACGGATGCAGGATTTGCGCGAGTGTCTGCAACAGCAGAACCCAACTGTCACGCTGGCGAATGTGGGCCAGCTCATGGCACAGCAGCGCGCGCAAGGTGGTTGACTCCGCCGTAAGCGCGGCGTCATTCAGGTAGATGCCCGGCCGCCACCAGCCGGTGGCCAGCGGTGAGCGCAAGTGTTCGGCGCGAAACAGCCGCGGCCATTGCCCGGCGCAAGACAAGTCCGCTGTGCCGGCCGGCAACTGTATTGGTTGGGCCAGGCGCAGCGCGCGCCGCAAACTCAGATAGCGCGTCACTGCCAGTCCGAGCCACGCCAGCGCTGCCAGAATCCACCCTGCGAGCAGCATGCCGGCAGCAGTGAGACCGGCCGGCACAGTTGTGGTGGTTGCGGCCGTGACTGGCAGAAAATCGAAGTTTTCCAGAATGGCAGCGGCCGCGGCCGAGGGCGGCAGTGTCCACAACGGCGGCAGCAGCGCCTTGAGCAGGACCAGCAGCCACAGCCCGTAGCGCAAGGTGGGCGGGGCGGGGCGCAGCCGGCGGTCGAGGGCCCACACCAGCAGGGCTAGCAGCGCGAGCTGCAGTTCGAGCACGGCGAGCGTGCGGACAACAGCGGGCGCGTGGGCATTGAATGCCGATATGATCTCAGCCATCGGACTTGCCTCCGCTCTGTTCTTCCAACAACTGGCGCAGCTCGGCCAACTCGGCGGCACTCAAGTGGTTGGAACTCACCAGAAACGAAGCCATCGCGCCGAAGGAGCCGTGAAACATGCGCTGCGCCAGGGCCTGCAGCGACTGGCGCAACACCGTCTCGCGCGCGGCTGCCGCCGTGTAGAAATTCACCAAGCCGGTCTTTTTCCTTCTGAGAAATCGCTTGTCCACCAGGATGTTCATGAATGTCTGCACCGTGGTGTAGGCCTTTTCGGCGCCGGGATAGGCCTGCTCCAGCACGTCGCGCACGGTCACCGGCTTGTTCAAGCGCCAGACGGCTTGCATGATCTCCCACTCCACCGCCGACAGTTCGGCGCGGCGTTTCGCCATGACAGCCTCCTACTAATTTTTTAGGAATCATACTAAACAAATAGGAAGAAAGCAAGAAATTTCTCGTGACTGGAAGAAAGCACCCGGGCGGTGGTGTTTTTTTGACGGATCCTCAGTCGGCACGCGAGTTTGGCCGTGGCCAGACTGCGTTCGCCGCGCTTGGCACCGCCGTCACCGGCGGAAATTCCGCTTGACATCCTGAACGCTTTTCTTTACCATAATGCCAGATTTTTCCGCTACTTTCGCGTGCTGCGGTATATTCTCCGATAAAATCGACTACTTGAAGGAGACCAACCCATGCGAGCGCTGTGGACCGGCCGGCTGCAATTCAGCCTGTTCGACTTTCCGGTGAAAATCTACTCGGCGACGCAAGCGAACGATCTTTCGCTCAACCTGCTGCACGCGCCCTGCCAATCCAAAATCAAATACGAAAAGCGCTGCCCGGTGCACGGTCCGGTGCTCGAAGGCGAACTCACCAAGGGCTATGAGTATGAGGCCGGCAAGTTCGTCACCCTGAGCGAAGCCGAGTTGGAGGCGCTCGCGCCCAAGACGCAACGCACGCTGCAGATTCTCTTCTTTGTGGAGCAACCCGCGCTCGAGCCGCTGCTGTTCGACACGCCCTATTACCTGGCGCCCGACGGCCCGCTGGCGGCCGAAGCCTTCGGCAATCTGCGCGAGGCCATGCGCCCCTCCGGCAAATACGGCATCGGGCAAATGGTGATGAACCGCAAGCAGCATTTGGTGGCGTTGTGGGTGAAGGAGAATGCCCTGGTCGTTTCGACGCTGCGTTACGACCATGAGCTGCGCGATGCCGCCCAACTCGACGAGGTCAACGGCGGCATCAAGAAGAACAAAGAGGGCATTCAGATGGCGGCCGCGCTGATCGACAAGCACACCAGGAAGTTCCGCGCCAAGAACTTCAAGGACGGCTATCAAGAAAAGCTGCTCGCCTTGATCAAGGCGAAAGTGGCCAAGCTGCAGGCGGCGGCACAGATGAAAGAAGTGGAAAAGACCGCCACCTATGCGTCGCCGGTGTCGGGCAATGGCGGGGCGGTCCGTCGCGGCATGGAAAAAGCGCCGCCCGTCACCAAGAAACCGCGCCGCAAAACCGGCACGGAGGAGGAATGATTTCCTCCCGGCTTACGATTTGAATCGCAAGCGCAACCACATGGAAATGATCTGTGTGGTTTTTTCATGTCAGGCCCACAGCGGTGAAGGAATCTGATTGCAGGACATGTCCACTAGCGAAAACCAAAATCTCCTTGCCGGCGCCGTGGTGGTGTTTACCGGCAAGCTCTTCGCTTTTTCGCGGCGGCAAGCGCAGGAATTGGTGCGGCGCCTCGGCGGCCAGGCCTCCCCGCGCGTGACCAAAGCAACGACCATGCTGGTGATCGGCGAAGAGGGCTATCTCGCCAACATTGTGAAGAGCAACAAGCTCAAGCGCGCCGAGGCCATCAACGCCGGCGGCGGCGGCGTTCGCATCCTCTCCGAGGCCGAGTTTTTGGAAATGACCGGCCAGGAGAGCAAAGCCTCGCTCGAGAAAAAATTCTATTCCCTCGCCCGCATTCAACGCGTGTTTCCGCGACTGCGTCCGGATCTCATCCGCTACTTCGCGCATTGGGGGTTGTTCACGCCCGCGGTCAAAACCAACGCGCAGCAATACTACGAATTCAAAGACCTGCTCGTTTTCCGGCAAATCGACGAGCTGCTCGACCAGAAGCTGGCCTTGCGCGCGATCGCGCAGCGCATACGGGCAGGCCGGCAGCCCTCGCCGCAGACCGCGCTCGAGTTCGAAGAATTCAAGCCCAAAGGCGCGGTGGTGGCGCTCACGCCCAAATCCGCGGCCACCGCGGCGCCGCGCACAGCGGAGGATTGGTACAATCTCGGTTACCGTGCCGACGGCAATCCGGAAACGTACGATCAGGCTATTGCCGCCTATGAAAACGCGCTCGCCATGAATCCCCATTTCGTCGAAGCTCTGATCAATCTCGCCAACATTCACTTTCACCGGCGCGAGTTGCCGGCCGCCGCGCAGTTGCTCGAGCGCGCGCAAGCCGAGGACAGCGGCAATTATCTCGTCTGCTACAATCTCGCCAACATTTACGACGAACTGGGCGAGACCGACCAGGCGCTGCAACTCTACCAGCGCGCCCTCACGCTCTTTCCTGAATATGAACCCGCGATTTTCAACCTGGCCGTGGTCTATGAGAAGCTCGGCATGCAGGAAGCGGCGCGCACGCAATGGCAGCGCTATCTGCAGCTCGATCCCTCGGGCGAATGGGCGACGATCGCCCGCGAGCATTTGCTGGGCAGCACGGGCTAGCGCCCCGGTTCCCGCCGCAATTCTGTAAATTCTCACAAGCCTGTCTCCAAAATGGCTCTTGACCGTTGCCGTGGCGTGTTGCCGTGTGCGCTGGCTTTGAGATTCGCCGATTCGACAGGATGAACAAGATTGACAGGATTCGCGTTGGTGGCGCTTTTCGCTTGATTGCGCTTTTCGGCTCGCGGCCGATGATGAATCTGGTTGTTCTGATTCGATCAGCGATCACGGCGTGGCCGAGAAGCGAGGCCATCGTGGCCGGTCGCAGGCTCTTGAACGCAAAAAGCCCGTTGGGCAGCACGCCCAACAGGCTTTGCGGGGAGCATAGACCGCTGACGGTCTCAGTGCAGAATGAGGTGGAGCATGAAGCCGCGGCTGTTGCCGGGAATGGGGTCTTCCAGCTCTTCGAAATCCCCTTCGCGGCCCAAGCGCCGGCGCTCGAAGTCAAAGTCCTTCCAATAGAACTCACCGCTGACCGCGAGAAACTTCACCAGATGGTACTCGGCGCCCAGCGCCCACACCACGCCCCCGCCGCTCAGCATTGTCTGCGTGGCCGCGATTTCCTGCACGAAGCCGCCGAAGCCGACTTTGCCATAGGGCCGGAATCTTTGGTAAGGGCGAAGTTTGTATTGCAGGTTCAGCTCCGCGCCCGCAACGCTGCTTTCCAGCTCCGGCAACTCTTCGTGTTCATGATTGCTCACTTGCAAGCCGAGCCACAGCGTCACCTGCTGCGACACGCCGTAGCCCAAATGCAGCGCGAGCGCGCCGGCCGGTTCAAGATTCTGGGCGCTGGCCAGGCGCTCGCTGCCCGCGCCAATATCGACCTGCAAGCCGAGGTTGGAAAGTGCGGGGGCCGGCTGGGAGTGCGCCGCGGCCTGCGTCAGCAGCATGGCCGCGGCGAAGGCAGCGCACAAAACAGTTCCAGTTTTCATGGTTCACGGCTCCTTGTCGTTGGATGAGTGTGCCGATAAAAATTGACAAATGCCATGCCACTTTGGACGCCTCGGCAGCACAATGATTTGCAATGCCCACTTGGCTTGAACCTGCGGCGGCCGTGACACACTGTTGCACTCCCGCCACACCCGCGCAGCGTCTGCCCCTCTGCTCCCACGGCAGTCTCGGTGCCGGCAGCAGGCGGGACGCCCGCGCTGGCGTTACCGCGCAACTGAGTCAAGACGGCTTCGGGAACATTTCGCTTGACATGGCTGGAAAGTTTGGCTATTTTGATCGTGCTCAATTTCCTTGGTGGTTAGATCCATTCTGAATCCCAAGATCATGTTGGACGCGACAGCATGATTCACTTCTGCCCCTCACTCTTGCCGAAAAGCCGCAATCTTTCTTCATAGAAAGAACTTTCTCAACAACAGGAATCTTTGGCTTCATTTTCACAAACCTAAGAAAAAAAGACGCGATTGGTTTGCAGCAAGGCCTGAAAAATTAGACGGTTCGAACGTCCGGTTGTGTGGCGTGAGTCTTGCAATTCTCAATTGGCTGCTTGCAATTGTCGGATTCGGCGTTCCGGAGTCGCGATTCTCAATTCATCCCCCAAGAATTCATTTTCACGGCAGCATCTCATTCATTCCCATAGATTCTCTTGCGATCCCGATTCTATTTTCAAAAAGGAGAGGAGAGTCACGCATGCCTAAAAAGTTTGTGATCCTGCTTGCCGCTCTCGCCTGCTTTTCCGCGCTTGCCTATGCCGGCACCACCGGAAAGATTGCGGGCACGGTGAAAGATGCCGAGACCGGCCAGCCGCTGCCGGGTGTCAATGTTATGCTCACCGGCACGACCATCGGCGCGGCCACTGCCGCCGACGGTTATTATGTCATGCCTTTTGTTCCCGCCGGAACCTACACCCTGCGCGCCAGCACGATTGGCTACACGGCTTTGGAAGTCACCGAAGTGCGGGTGAACATCGATCTCACCACTACCATCAACGTTTCCTTGAGGCCGGAAGTCCTGGCGGGTGAGGAAGTGGTGGTGGTGGCGGAGCGGCCGGTGGTGCAGAAAGACGTTTCCGCCAGCACCGCCAACCTGAACATCAAAGAGGTTGAGGCTTTGCCGGTGGTGCGCCTGGAAAACGTGGTGGCGCTGCAAGCCGGCGTGAGTTACGGTGATGCCGGCATCATCATTCGCGGCCGCGCGACCGACAATACCGCCAGCCAAACGGCGTTCGTGGTGAACGGCATCGCGCTGCGCGATGAGCGCGACAACAAGCCCTACACCGGCATCAGTTACACCGCCATCGAAGAGATCCAGATTCAAACCGGCGGCTTCAATGCCGAATACGGCAACATTCGCTCCGGCGTGGTCAATGTCACCACCAAGGAGGGCAGCAAAGATCGCTACAGTTTCGGTTTGATCTCGCGCTACAGCCCTACCGCGCAAAAGCATTTCGGGCCTTCCCCGCATGATCGCAATTCCTACTGGATCCGGCCATTTGCCGATGAAGCCGTGTGCTGGACCGGCACGAAAAACGGCGCGTGGGATGAATTCACCCAAAAGCAATATGCGCCGTTCGAAGGCGGGTGGAATGCGGTCGCGCAAAAACGGCTGCAAAATGACGATCCCAACGATGACCTTTCGCCGGAAGCCTTGCGCCAGCTCTTTCTGTGGCAGCACCGCCGCCAACTCGATATCGTTGATCCAGATTATGATTTCGACGTCAGCCTGGGCGGACCGGTGCCGCTGGTCAGCCGCCAGTTGAAGGATCTGCGTTTTTTTGCCTCCTACCGCACGGCGCAGAGCATGTACGTCATTCCCCTCTCGCGCGACGGCTATCGCGACTACAACCTGCAATTGAAACTGACCGCGGATCTCTCGCCCAAAATGAAGCTGATGATCGAGGGCATCAACGGCCGGGAACGCGGCACCAATGACAACAATGCCGGCTTGCCCGGCCTGTTTCGTTCCACCAGCGGCATTGCCGGTGCGCTGAACCGCGTCAGCTACATCGACACGCGCATGTTCAACACCGACTATTGGGCGCCCTCCGCAATCACGCGCAACAGCCTGGGCGTCAAGCTCACGCACGTGCTGAATCCGTCGACGTTTTATGAAGCAACGCTGCACTACTTCCGTTCCGAATATGACACCAACCCCGGCCGGCCGCGCGACACCACGCCGCGCTACTCCTTTGGCAACGGCCTCCTGGTCGACGAAGGTCCTTTCGGCTTCTATGCCTTCCCGGCGCCGGGTTTGGGCACCCCCGATTTCCGCATGGGATTCGGCATGAGCAATTCGCGCGACAGCAGCAAAGTGGGCGTGTGGGCCGGCAAGTTCGACATCAGCAAACAGGTCGGCCGCTTCAACCAATTCAAAGCCGGCGCCGAGTTTGTCTACACCGACAACAACGTCAACTACGCCCAGTTTGACTTCTATCTGCCCGACAACAACTCGCAGTCGGTTTGGCACACCTTCCCTAAACGCGGCGCTTTGTACCTGCAGGACAAGCTGGAATTCGAAGGCATGATCGCCAACCTTGGCCTGCGCCTGGACTATTCCCATGCCGGCGGCGACTGGTATGTGATCGAGACGCCCTTTGACGCCGCCTTTTCCGGCGCCAAGGCCGACGGCATCGACACCCTGCTGACCAAGACCGCAACCGAGCGGAAATTCTCCCTCAGCCCGCGCCTGGGCGTCGCCTTTCCGATCTCCGTGAACAGCAAACTCTACTTCAACTACGGCCATTTCCGCCAGCTTCCCACGCCCGACGATTTGTATCTCTTCCGGCGCGCCGCTTCGACCAAGGAAGTCATCCGCATCGGCAACCCCAACAACCCGCTGCAGAAGACCGTGGCCTACGAATTGGGGTATGAGCAGAATATGTTCGATCAGTATCTTTTGCGTCTGGCCGGTTACTACAAGGACGTGTCCGAACAGCCGCGGCTGGTGAGATACCGCAGCGTGCGCAACGCGGTGAATTATCAAATCGTGGAACCGACGAACTATGAAGACATCCGCGGCTTCGAATTCACCGTGTCGAAGAATCGCGGCAACTGGATTCAAGGCTTCCTGAATTACACCTATCAAGTCAACACCTTTGGCAATTTCGGTTTTGCCGAGTATGTCGACGTGAAGAGCCAGCAGCTCAGATATGAGAACGACACGCGCTCGCATTACCAAACGAAACCCCTGGCGCAGCCCTTTGCGCGGGCCAATGTGTATCTCTTCTCGCCGGCCGCATTCGGCCCGAAAGTGGTGGGCTGGCATCCGCTGGAAAACCTGCGGCTGAATATCCTGGCGAACTGGTCTTCCGGTGCTTACTACACGCCTCCCGGTGGTGCGAATATCACGGAGATTCAAAACATCCTGCACTGGAAGAATTTCTATAATGTGAACTTGCGGCTGAGCAAGTCCCTCCGCCTCGCCAACGCCGACGTGCAGTTGTTCATGGACGTGAACAATGTCTTCAACATCAAGTACATGTCGCAGGGCGGATTCGTGAACGCCGAAGATTACGAACGCTATTTGAAGTCGTTGCATTACCCGGAAGACGTCAGCAAAACCCTGCGTGATTTCGACGCCGGCTTCTCACCAGTGGTCGGCAGCGATCGGCCGGGTGACTATCGCACCGTGCCGTACGAGCCGTACGATCCCAATGATCCCGATGAAGCCCGCAAGCAGAGAATCCTGGAGACCAAGGCCTACATCGACATGCCGAATCAGGAATTTCTCACGTTTCTCAACCCGCGGGATGTCTTTTTCGGTCTGCAATTGTCATTCAACCTGTTTTGACATGCTACTCGTTCGTCGTCGCGCCTTCCGGCGCTCCCGGTTTTTATAGCGGCGTGCCCGGGCGTGAAAGTGTCATCCCGTCACGGCGGCATGACACTTTCACCCGGCGCACACGGTCGGCTATAACCTCCGGCTCCTTAAGGAACTGCTGCACAATTTCTTTCCACTCGAGGGAGCAATGAAAACGATGTCTGATCTCAAGCACGCCTCGCTCGCTGTGATTGTCCTCGGATTGCTGGCAATTCTCCTGGCGCCCAGCCCGGGCTTGGCGCAATTCCAGAATAGATTCATGTCCGCGGGCTCGCTGCACAGTTGGTTTTCCGCCATCGGCTGTGAAATCGAAGTCGGCGGGCCGGTCGGCAACCAGCAGGACGGCATGCAATGGCCGGCGATCTATGCCTACCAGGATATGCAAGCGGCCCGGGGCCTGTGGATCGGCGCGGTCAACTTCACCGATGAACGAGGCCAGGCCTATCCCCATAAAGTCGTCCACGTTGGTCCGCGCGTCAACGGCGCCAACGAATTCTTTCCGCTGCAATTCAAGATGATCAGCCGGTTTGCGCCGCCGGAAGTGTACGTCGACGGCGAATTATCCTACGACAAGCCGGTGGACAACGACGAGGTCGACCCCACCATGGCGGCCGACCGCATGCTCGTGGCCGTGGTCAATTCCCAGCTCGGCATCACCATGACCCGCAAGATCATGCAATTCAGCCAGGATTACCACGACAACTATTTCATCTACGACTACACCTTCACCAACACCGGCAACACCGACGGCGATGCGGAGATCGAATTGCCCAACACCACGCTGGAAGGTGTCTATTTCTATTTTCAGTACCGCAACTCGGTTTGCGCCGCTACTCGCTATGTCATCGGCAATGCCACGGGCTGGGGCATCAACGCCATGAATGATGCCCGCGGCGACGGCCTCAAACCCGATCCGCCGGGCGAAAACTTCCGCGCGCAATTCACCTGGCACGGCAAATACCCGGCCTTCACGCTCTACGACAACATCGGCGGCCCGATCTGGAACCCGGGCAGTGGCGTGGGCACGACGGAGGCCGACACCACCGGCCGCCTGGGCGCGACCCAGTTCATCGGCGTGGTCACGCTGCACGCCGATCGCTCGGCCACCGACAAAACCGATGACCCCGCCCAGCCTTCCACCACCAGCACCGAAGGCTCGGATGAGCCGCTGCAATCCAACAATGACGCCTTCAATATTCCCAAGATGACGCTGGAATATGGCTGGATGTCGAAAGGCCACCAGCCGCGGCATGCCGACCGTGTCGAGCCGAGCGGCAACTTCATCGAGCAAACCGGTGATCCGGCACTGGGCACGCCCGGCGGCTTCTCGATCGCCAATGGTTATGGCCCCTACACCCTGGGTCCCGGGGAAAGCATTCGCATCGTCATGGCCGAAGGCGCCGCGGGCCTCAGCCGCGAACGCCAGGAAACCCTCGGCCGGCAGTACAAACGCGGCCAGATCACCGCGCGTGAGAAAAACACCTGGGTCATGTCCGGCCGGGATTCCCTCTTCCAAATGTTTCGGCGCGCCCTTGCCAACTTCACTTCCGACTATGCCATTGCGCGGCCGCCGTTGCCGCCCAAGTCGGTCAATGTCGAAAGCGGCGGTGACCGCATTGTGGTGTCGTGGGAAACATATGAAGGCAGTGATCCCAATCTGGCGGGATTCGAGATCTATCGCGCCGCCGGCTCGAAGGACAGCACCCACGTCCTGATTCACACTGCCGGACCGGGCGACCGGAGCTACGCTGACACCTCGCCGATTCGCGGCCGGGATTACTACTACTACGTCGTCGCGGTTGGCAAACCGGAGAACAACACCGGCGGCGGCTTGACGCCCAGCGGCGCGTTGCGCAGCAGCCGCTATTACACGCAAACTTACAACCAGGCCAATCTCAAGCGCCAGGCCGGGCCACCGGTTACCAGCGGTGACGTGAACGAAGCGGGCGCGATACGCGTGGTGCCCAATCCCTTTCACATTTCCGCGCCACGCGGTACGCTGCGCTTTGATCAGCCCAATCAGATCAAATTCTTCAATATTCCCGGCCAGTGTACCATCCGCATTTTCACCGAAAGCGGTGAGTTGATTCAGACCATCGAGCACACCGATGGCAGCGGTGACGAGGAATGGAACTCCATCACCTCTTCCAATCAAGTGATCGTCAGCGGCTTGTATCTCGCCGTGGTCACCGACAAAGCCACGGGGAAAAGCTCAGTGGTGAAATTCGTCGTGGTGCGATAAGACCGCGCGGCCGGCCGTGACGACCCATGCAAATGTGCCCCAGCGCCGAACCGTGCAAAGCAACGGTACGAGCAACGCCGCCTGCGCCCGGAGGTAGCCCGGCTGCGGGCCGCGGCGCAACGACGCAAGTGGCGGCGCCGGGGCTTCCTGATTTGAGATTTATCCCATGAACCACTAGCCAAATAGGTGGATCGATGAGAAAACGAATTGCAGTCTGGCAACTGAGCTGTCTGCTGGTTGCGCTGGCGGTCGCGCCCGGGATGAGCCAGCAACAAAAGCTGGCGCAAACCGGCCTGAAATTCCTGACGGTGGCCACTGACGCGCGTGCCACTGCCATCGGCGAGGCCACCGCCACCATGACGGGCTCTTCCGCCGCCCTGTTTTTCAATCCCGCCGGCATCGCGCGCTTGAACACCAGGGTGGACATTGCCTTGGGCCGCGTGGAATGGATCGCCGATATCAACTATTCCTTCGGCAGCCTGGCTTTCAGCCCCAGCGATGGCAAGTACGGTGTGTTCGGCCTGAGCTTTCTGTCCGTAGATTATGGCGATGTTTACGGCACCATCCGCGCCGACAATGAGGCGGGCTTCCTCGACACGGGCACCTTCCGCCCTACCGCCCTGTCGGTGGGCCTGGGCTATGCCAAAGCCCTTACGGACAAGTTTTCGGTGGGCGGCAATGTGCGCTTCGTGAAGCAGGATCTCAAGTCCGCGATCATCGGCTTTGGCGGCGACGGCAGCCAAATTACCACGGACAGCAAGATAGACGTCCTGGCTTTCGACCTGGGCATCATTTACCGCACCGGTTTCAAGAGCCTGGACTTCGGCATGAACGTGCGCAATTTTTCCAAGGAGCTTAGATATCAGGACGAGACCTTTCAACTGCCCTTGACGTTCGAGATCGGCCTGTCCATGAATGCCATGGATCTGCTGGCGGAGGCGGACTCGCCGCACGATTTCGTGCTCGCCGTGGATGCGCTGCATCCCCGCGACTATGACGAACAGATCAAACTCGGCGGCGAATACGTGTTTCTCGACGCCTTCGCCCTGCGCGCCGGATACATTTTCCCCAGTGATGAGCACAACCTCAGCCTGGGCGCCGGCTTCCGCAAGGGCTCCAACCTGGCGCTGGACTATGCCTACACGCCTTTTGGCCTCTTCGACCAAGTCCATCGCTTCTCGGTGAAATTCGGCTACTGAAACGCTTTTTGACCACGTTCAAATTGCAATGGGACGACGATGAGAAGATCCACTCTTTATTCCACCGCCAGAAAGCTGCTGGCCGCCCTGCCCGTCGGCCTCCTGCTCGGCGCTTTCGTGGCAGGCTGCGAGGATGAACCGACTCCCAGCCTGTTCGATCCGAATTACGTCAGCCGGCCGGCGCCGGTGATCACCAGCGTCACCCCGCCGGATACTTTTGCTGGCATCGGCATTGTCACGATCAACGGCCAGAACTTCTCCTCCACCAAGGAGGAAAACCTGGTCTATTTCGATGCCGCGCTCGGCACCGTGCTGGAGGCCTCTGCCACCTTGCTGAAGGTGAAGGCGCCCAATCTGCCGAAAGACAACATCAACTTGAAAATCGCGGTACGGAATGCCGACAAGTTCAGCAACATCATCTCCTACCGGCTGCTGGAGGCGGTCAGCGAGTTCAAACTGCTTGACAAAGCGGAATCACCCTGGGCCGTCACGTTGGATGCGCAGGGCAATGCCTATATCTCCTTTGTCAATAACAATGTCGCCAGCCAGTCCGGCGTTGCGAAGTTCACGCCGGACGGCACGCGCAGCAGCTTTTCGCCCAAGCCCACCGGCACGCCGACGCGCTACACTTCACTCAAGGTCGGGCCGGGCGGTTTTCTCTACGGCCTGACGCTGGAACGCCGCATCATTCAAATCCCGGCGGCCGGCGGCAACCCCACCAACTGGGTGGTGCTGCCCACCACGACCACACGACTTTATGACATGGATTTCGACCGCGAGGGCAACCTGTGGCTGGGCGGCAACAACCCGGAGGTCTATCGCGTCAAGCAGGACAAGACCGTACGCAACTTTCCGTTTGTGGCAAATGTGCGGTCGGTGCGCGTTTTCAGCGATCATCTCTACCTGGCCGGCAACCGTGACGGCGCGGAGAAGGTTTGGCGCTTCCAGATTGTGTCAGCCGACCAGTTGGGCCCGGAGGAGGAGTATTTCAATTTCTCGGCTTCGCCCTTCGGTGCGGGCGGCGCCGGTGTCTTCGCGATTACATTTGCCGCTGACGGCGACATGTATGTCGGCACGGATGCGCCGGAGGCTGTCGTCGTGGTGCATCCCAACAAAACCGCGGAAGCGCTCTATCCCGGCCTGTTTCAACCCAAGAGCTTGAGCTTTGGCTGGGACAAAAGCACGTATTTGTACGCGATCCGGGAAGCCAGCGGCGGCAGCACGCAAGCCCTGCTCAAGATCAACACTGTGAAGGGCGGTGCGCCCTATTACGGCCGCGGCGACAACTAGTAGCGTTCTGTTACCGTGATTTCGTCGCCCTGCCCCCTGGTGGGGCATTGCTCCAATCCGTGAGTTCATTGGCATCAACAGCGATCCACAAGGGATCGGAATTACACAGAATGAAGATCTCGGAGCCCTGCCCCCTGGTGGGGCATTGCTCCAATCTGTGAGTTCATTGGCCTCAACAGCGATCCACAAGGGATCGGGACTACGAAGGCATTGCTCCAATCCGTGAGCTCATTGGCCTCAACAGCGATCCACAAGGGATCGGGACTACGGAGGCATTGCTCCAATCCGTGAGTTCATTGGCCTCAACAGCGATCCACAAGGGATCGGGACTACGAAGGCATTGCTCCAATCCGTGAGTTCATTGGCCTCAACAGCGATCCACAAGGGATCGGGACTACGAGGGCATTGCTCCACCCCGTGAATTCATTGGCCTCAACAGCGATCCACGAGGAATCGGGACTACGAAGAGCGGCCCGCAAGGGAGCTAGGCTTCATCGGACTCATTTGATCTACGCAATCAGGAAAGGAGGCTGGGCAAGAAAGAACGTTTGCTGCGTCTCATAATTCTTCAGCAGTATCCATCCAATTCATCTTCGTGAAGGGAGAAAGCTATGTCTAAATGGCTATCAGCCTTGGTCGTCGTTCTCGCGCTGGCGGCAACCAGCAGCCAGGCGCAATGGAAATTCGCCGGCAATTTTCCCAACGACAATTTCAAAGGCAATTCGGGCGGACACGGCATCGCGGTCGATCCCGACGGCAAGGTCTGGGTGCAGATCTTCGGTGTCAGTGACAGCATCACCACCGCGGCCGGCAACAAAAGAGCCACGCGCGTGCTCAATGTCTTCAACCCCGACGGCACCCCGGCGCCGTTTTCACCGATCAAGACCATCACCGTCGGCGGCGTGACCGACACGCTGTACAACAGCGCCCGCGGCATGCGCACCGATTATGACGGCAACATTTTGGCGGTTCATTTCGATGCAGTTTATCGGATCGACTACAAGACCGGTGCCGGCTTGGCCAAAGTGATACCGACGACAGGCGTCACGCTCACTGCGCCGGCGGTCGATGCCCAGGGCAATCTCTTCACCGCTCCGGTGATTCCCCCGGCGGCGATCAAGATTTTCGACAAGGATTTCAATTTCCTGGGCAATGCGGTGGACAGCTCGGTGGGCTTCTCCCGCAGCTTTGAAGTCGGCAAAGACGGCAACACCATTTATTGGTGCGGTTATACCACGCACGCGATTTACAAGTACACCCGTCCCGACGAGTTCTCCGCCTTCGCCGTCACCGACACGCTGTTGAAGGGCTTTGACTGCGAATCCGTGGCGTGGGACCCGACCGGCAGCCTGCTTTGGTTCAGCGCCGGCTCCTACAATGATCGGCCCAACCGTTTCCCCGGCGCCACCACTTACTGGAAACCCAACACCTGGTACGCCTACGATCCGGTGAACAACAAAGTGGTGGATGAGATCGAGTGGAAGCTCAACACGCCCATGAATGCCAATGAGCGGCCGCGCGGCATCGCCTTCAGCCCGGATGGCAACACCGCGTACGTGCTCTGCTTCGGCGCCAGCGACTATCCAATCGTGCAGAAGTTCGAGCGCCTGCAAAGCAGTTTCCCGGCCACCTCGAAGAGCAATTTCCCGAACGACAATTTCAAGGGCAATTCGGGCGGCCACGGCATCGCGGTCGACCCGGACGGCAAGGTCTGGGTGCAGATCTTCGGTGTCAGTGACAGCATCACCACGGCGGCCGGCAACAAGAGAGCCACGCGCGTGCTCAATGTCTTCAACCCCGATGGCACCCCAGCGCCGTTCTCACCGATCAAGACCATCACCGTCGGCGGCGTGACCGACACGCTGTACAACAGCGCCCGCGGCATGCGCACCGATTATGACGGCAACATTTTGGCGGTTCATTTCGATGCAGTTTATCGTCTCGACTACAAGACCGGTGCCGGCTTGGCCAAAGTGATACCGACGACAGGCGTCACGCTCACTGCGCCGGCGGTCGATGCCCAGGGCAACCTCTTCACCGCGCCGGTGATTCCCCCGGCCGCGATCAAGATTTTCGACAAGGATTTCAACTTCCTGGGCAATGCGGTGGACAGCTCGGTGGGCTTCTCCCGCAGCTTTGAAGTCGGCAAAGACGGCAACACCATTTACTGGTGCGGTTATACTACGCACGCAGTTTACAAGTACACCCGTCCGGACGAGTTTTCGGCCTTCGCCGTCACCGACACGCTGTTGAAGGGCTTTGACTGCGAATCCGTGGTGTGGGATCCCAACGGCACCCAGCTCTGGTTCAGCGCCGGCTCTTACAATGATCTGCCCAACCGCTTCCCGGGCGCGACGACTTTCTGGAAGCCGAATGTTTGGTATGCCTATGATCCGGCGACCAAGGAAGTCGTCGATTGGATCGAATGGCAGCTCAACACCCCGGCGAGTGTCAACGAGCGGCCGCGCGGCATCGCCTTCAGCCCGAATCGCAACATTGCCTACGTGCTCTGCTTCGGCGCCAGCGACTATCCGATCGTGCAGAAGTTCATGCGCGTGGGCACCAGCGTGGAAGGCCGGGAGAGCAACTGGGCCTATGTGGAAACCTTCCAGTTGTTCCAGAATTATCCCAACCCGTTCAACCCGCAGACCACGATCCCCTTCAGCTTGCAGAAGCAGGGGCGCGTGCAGGTGGTGGTGTTCGACATGATGGGCCGCCAGGTTGCCACCCTGGTTGATCAGATGATGGCGCCCGGCAGCCACAACCTGACCTTCGATGCCACCGGCTTGGCCACCGGCACCTATTACTATCGCCTGAAATTCGAGAACGAAGTTCTCACCAAGCGCATGCTGTTCGTGAAATAGCGAGGCGATAGAAAGCAATTCAGGCCTTTCCCAAGGGCGCGAGGGGAATCCCCCCGCGCCCTTTTCGTTGTTGCATTGAGGCGCTTGCTTTTGCGCGGTGATCTGCCTACTATTGTTCAGATCATTGCGTAGATTCTCTGGCCCGCATGTATCCTTTGGCTGTCAAAGGCCTGTCACCGGCACGCTTCCAGCAGGATCGTGCGAGCCGCCGCAACTCGCCACGCAAGCAGGCACAGGAAAACGTTGGGCTGGCAACGCTCAGTTGGCAATCAAGCAATGGAGGCTTGCATCGCCATGATGCAACACTACAACACCATCATCCAGGTCGAATTTGAGCGGCCGCGCGTCATCCCACCACAACCGCCGCATGAAGAACCCCGGCTGGCACTGGGGTATTTTCAGCAGTTCTTCAGCACGGAAGCCTCAGTCAAGAAATCAAAAGACTTGATTCGCGACCATCTCCGGCACGAAGAGCCCGAGGCCAGCGCCTACAACCTGCGTTTCAGCCGGATCGCGACAATAGAGGATCGGGAAAGCCTGGAAAGACTCATGGCGCAGGGCAAAACGAAACGTGCCACCCCAAAACGGGAGGACCGAGGCGAGACCGGCATCTGGTATTACGGAGAAAAAAGCTACTACACCAACCCGGAAGAGAGTGCGGCGCTGACTCTCATCGCAGAGATGGAAACGAACGAGGAAGACGACTGGCCGGGCTACGACGGGCAATGCCAAGCCTGCGATGCCTACGGTCGCGTGGACGACATGTCGCTGTGTGACGAGTGCGCGGGGAAATTCGAGCGCGACATGATCCGCCAACGCCAATGGGACTACAGTGCCTCCGCCTTTGCACTGCCGGTGGAATTCCGGGAGGGGCTGCGCAGTGAAGTCATCAGAAAATACGGCAGCAAACTCGAACTGATTGCGCCTTCTCCGCAACCCGAAAAGGGCGACACAAAGCGCCGCCGCAAAGGGAAGAAAAGGTGATGGCTTGAAACGTAAAAACCTGCGAGGTTCTATGAAGAAAGCGCTACTGTTATGCTCGCTGCTTTTGCTCACCGTGTCCTTTTCCACCTCCGCGCAATCCCTGCCGCCCAAGCGTGAGTTTCGTGGGGCGTGGATCGCCACCGTCATCAATCTCGACTGGCCCAGCTCGCCGTTTCTCACGCCCGCCGCCCAGCGCGCCGAGTTGGTGCGGCTGCTGGATGAATTACAGACCCACCATGTGAATGCCGTGATCTTTCAAGTCCGCTCCGAAGCGGATGCCATGTACCCCTCGACACTCGAGCCCTGGTCTTTCTGGCTGACCGGCGGCCAGGGCTTGGCGCCTTCGCCCTTCTATGATCCGTTGGAGTTTGCGATTCAAGAAGCGCACAAGCGCGGCATGGAGCTGCATGCCTGGTTCAATCCCTATCGCGTCTCGCGGGAAGTGGGCAACTATCCCAACGATTCGCGGCACGTTTCAGTGCAACACCCGGATTGGGTGATTCAAATCAGCACGATCAAGATTCTCGATCCCGGTCTGCCGCAGGCGCGCCAGCACATCACCAACGTGGTGATGGACGTGGTGAGCCGCTACGACGTTGACGGCGTGCACTTCGACGATTATTTCTACCCCTATCCGCCCAATCAAATCGGCAATCAAGACGCCGCGACTTTTGCGAATTACAGCCGCGGCTTCACCAACCTCGCGGACTGGCGGCGCGACAACGTCAATCTGCTCATTCAAACGATTCACGACAGCATTCAAGCGGTCAAGCCGCACGTGAAATTCGGCATGAGCCCGTTCGGCATTTGGAAAAACGGCGTGCCTTCCGGAATCACCGGCTTGGATGCCTACAGCACGATCTATTGCGACGCGGTGGCCTGGCTGCAGCGGCAGATTGTCGATTACATCACCCCGCAGCTCTACTGGCCCTTCGGCGGTGGCCAGGATTACGGCAAGCTCATGCCGTGGTGGGCTTCGCAGCGCAATAGCCGGCATTTCTATCCCGGCCAGGCAATCTATCGCGCCGTCAACTGGCCGGCCAACGAAATTCCGCGGCAGGTGCGCGCCAATCGCGCCAATCCCGGCGTGCAGGGCAGCATCATGTTCCGCGCGCTCTTTTTCCGCGACAATGCCAAGGGCTTCGCCGACAGCCTGCGCACCGATCTCTTTCGCTATCCCGCCCTGCCGCCGGTGATGGCGTGGAAGGACGGCGTGCTGCCCAATGCCCCGCAGAATTTGCGCTATGAACGGCTGGCCGCCGGCGGCCCCGCAGCGCTGCGCTGGGAGGTGCCGCCGCCGGCCGGCGACGGCGATACCGCTTCGCGCTATGTCGTCTATCATTTCCCGACGCTCAACATCAATCCACTCGCCTTGGAGGATCCCAGCAAAATCGCCGCGGTTGTCGGTGAGAACGCCGCGGTGTTGCCGACTCCGGCGGACAATGGTCCGCATTACTACGTGGTGACGGCGCTTGATCGCAATTTCAACGAGAGCATGATGAGCAATGTGATTCAGGTGCTGCCGCCGGCTGCGCCGCTGTTGGCTCTGCCCGCGAATGGCATGCTCGACCTGGCACCAAACGTCACGTTGAGCTGGTATGCTCCGGCAACCGCGACTTCCTATCACGTGCAGGTGGCCGGCGATTCCAGCTTTGCAACCGCGCTGCTGGTGAATGAAACCGGGGTGGTGGATACGTTCAAGACGATCAGCGGGCTGGCGGGACAAACCAAGTACTTCTGGCGAGTAAGCGCGAGCAATGCCGGTGGCACGAGTTTCTTCTCGCAGGCTTTCAGTTTTGCGACGGGATTCCCGGCCGCACCCTTGCTGGTCTCTCCGGCAAACAACACCGGTGAGATTGCGCTGAATCCGGTGTTTCAGTGGCGGCGTTCTGCTGCGGCGGATTCCTATGAGCTGCAGGTCGCGCGCAGCCTGACCTTCGATTCGACCGCTTTGGTGGTCGATGAAAGCAGCCTGAGCGATACCTCGTTCGCAGCCAGCGGCCTCGAAGCAAATCGCTTCTATTTCTGGCGCGTGCGGGCAACCAATGCCATCGGTGCCGGCTTGTGGTCGGAAGCCTGGCGCTTCAAGACCGGCAGCGGCACCGCGGTGGCGGAAAATCCGGAAATCCCGCAGCAATTCAGCCTGGAGCAGAATTATCCCAACCCGTTCAATCCTGTTACCATCATCGTGTTCAATCTGCCGGCGAACGGCGCGGCGCGCCTGGCGATCTACAACACGCTGGGGCAGGAAATCGCGGTGTTGGTTGATGAACATCTGGTTGCCGGCCGCCATGAAGTCCCCTTCGACGGCTCTTCACTGGCCTCAGGCGTCTACTTCTACCGCTTGCGCTTCGGCGCGCAAGTGCTCACCAAGCGCATGCTGCTGACCAAATAGGGCGCGCCGAGACGGTTTGTTCTCGAACCTGGCAAGTTGCCATATGCCACCGCTCGGAGCAGCCAGCGCAGGCGCCGGCGGCAAGGTTGCGCGCAAGGCCACGCCTGCTGGTTTTTCTCGTATCATCCGCACCGATGGTTTTAGCTGCGGGCAGTCATCTTTTGCGCGCTGAATACCGCGCACACAACAAGCCCCGCCTGGGCGCTCGCTGGGCAGATGCAAGCCGTTCTTGAGCGGCGATTTTCGCCATGCGTCAGCGCCCGGGCGATGACTTTCGACCCGGCGCCGGAGAGCTTCCCTCCTGTAACGGCAAAACTCAGATACTCCTCCCTTCGCAAAAAAAATCCCACCGCAACCGAAGCTGCGGTGGGATTTTCTTTTGTTGTGAAGGGAGGAGTCGGCGAATTACTTCAGCAACGTCATGCGTTTCACCATCACCTGGCCGCCGGCTTCGAGGCGATAGTGATAGATGCCCGAGGGCACCAGCTTGCCGCGCTGGTCGCGGCCGTCCCACACCGCGGTGTGATAACCCGCCGGCATGATGGTGTTCACCAGCTCGCGCACTTCCTGGCCGATCAGGTTGTAGATCACCAGCTTGACCTGGGTTTCCTGCGGCAGTTGATAGCGGAGGTTGGTGGACGGGTTGAACGGATTCGGGTAATTCTGCGCCAAATCGAAGCGCGCCGGCGGCGCCACGGTGATCTCCACCGGGCCGTGCACGGTAATGTTGCCGTTGAGATCGATATCCTCGAGCTTGTAGAAGTAACGGGCGTTGACTTCGACCTCGGTGTCGAGGTAGGAATAACGGCCGTCCAGGCTCGGGGTGATGATCTGCACATTGATGCTTTCATACTCACCGTCGCGACTGCGGCTGCGCAGCAAGTTGAAGCCGGCGTTCTCGGTCTCGCTGGCGGTGACCCATTCCAGGCGCACGCCCTTGCCCTCCACCGCGGTGGCGCTGAAGGTTTCGAGCTGCACCGGCGTGCGCACCGTCCAACGCGTGCGCACCGTGTCTTCCAGATCGAACACCCAGGCTTCCACCGCATTGAGTTTGATCTTGCTGTCGAACTCGAAGGTGTTGGTGAGGGCGCTGGTCAGCTCGCCGTTCAAGTACCAGCGATAGCTCAGCACGTCGCCGTCGGGGTCAACCGCGTTGACGCGCATGGTGAGCTTGCCGCTCAGCACCGTGGTGTCCTGTGGCGCGCCCGGCACGCCGGCCGGAATGCGGCTGACGATCACCGGCGGTTGGTTGCGGTTCGCCACCTCGATGACGACGATCTCTTCGTCCTGGCCGCCGCGCAAGTCGCGCGCAAAGAAGCTGACTTCATGGCGGCCGGCGCTGGAGAGATCAGTTTGCCAGGTGAAGATGCGGGTGCCGAGCGAGTCGAACACCGCGCCGGGCGGCAGATTGGCCGCGCCGTAGCGAATGGCTTCGTTGTCCGCATCCGCTGCACTGACCACAAATTCGATGCGGTTGCCTTCCACGGCTTGCTGATCCGGCACGTCGACGATGATCGGGAAGTTGTTGCCGGTCACGCCGGTGGCCTTGAATTCGATCGGCGAGCCGGTCAGGCCGGTGCCGATGGCTTCCGCTTCATTGGCGCCGGGGCCGACGGTCCACGGGATCTGCGCGAGGCCTAGCGCATTGGTCATGACCGTGGCCGCCGCCTGTCCCGCAAAATTGCCGCCGCCTTTCTTCACCACATAGCTGATGGGCACGCCCGCAATCGCATTGCCGTACGCGTCGGTGACTTTGGTCTGCAGCGGGAAATTCAACGGCAGGCCGGCAGTGCCGCTCTGGTTGTTGGTGC
The DNA here is from genome assembly GCA_023150945.1 of bacterium. Lineage (NCBI taxonomy): Bacteria > bacterium. Next base: position 48,466 of record JAKLJX010000025.1, read on the forward strand.
GCGCCACCACCTGCATCCGGGTGGCTGCGCTCGGCGTGGCGGTCACGGTGAAGTACAACGGTGAGTTGGTCAATCCGTTGGAACTCGCGCGAATCTTGCGCGGGCCGCTCGCGCCGTCAAAGGTGATTTGGGTGGAGGCAAACCCGCCGTTCGCAGTGTTGACGAAGCCGTTGGCAAGCTGGCCCGTGCCCTGAATCAACTCGAAGATCACCGGCACACCGTCGATGCCGTTGCTGTTCGCATCCACCACGCGCACCACCATCGCCGTGGCCAGGGTTTGATTGACCGGCCCGGCAGCGCCGTCACCGCTCACTTGCACGAGGTTGGAAGGCCGGCCGGTGCGCGCCTGGGCCTGGAAATCGAGCGGCGAGTTGTTCAAGCTGGAGCCACTCGCGCGTGCGACGTTCAAGCCCGCGCTCGGCCCGAGGCGCCAGACCACTTTCGCCAGGCCAAATTCATCACTGCTCACGTTCGCGCTCTGACCGCCATTGACCTGGCCACCGCCGAACGTCACTTCGAATTTGATGGTTTTACCTGCGACCGGCCGGTTGTCCTTGTCCACCACGCCCACCACCAGCGGCTGCAGCAAATCTTCCAACACCACGCCGGTCTGGCCGTTGCCGGAGATCAATTGCAGGCTGCGCGCCGCATTGTTGACGGCATTGAGCACGAAGATCAGCGGCGAATTCCGCAAGCCGGTGGAAATGGCGCGCACGCGATTTTCGGTCACGGTTGGGCCGAGCACATACTGGATCGCCGCGACGCCATTGGTGTCGGTCACCGCCGTGTTCGGGCCGAGCAAACGGCCCTCGCCTGCCTCGACGTTGAATTCCACCGCCACATTGGGGACGCCGTTGTTGAATTGATCCGTCACCAGCACGCTCAGCGGCTCTAACAGCGCCGTGTTGACGTTGCCGGTTTGGCTGTGGCCGCTGCGAATCGCCATTTGCGTGGCGGCCAGTGGGCTGAAGCGCACGCTGGCGCCGGGCTTGATCTCATACACGCCGGCGACTTTGGCGGTGATGATCTTGAGCTCGGCTTTGGTCGAGGCCAGCGAGCCGGTGGCGCGGCCCTGCGCGTCAGTGTTGCCGGTTTGTTGAATGTTGTTGTTCGCGCCGGAGACGATGAGTTGTACCGGCTTGTTCGCAACCACATTACCGAACTTGTCCTTCACCGTGACGGTGATGTTGGAGCGGCTCTGGCCGTTGGCCGGCACCGGCCCGGTGGCGGTGATGCTGGAGGTCGAGGCGCTGGGCAGCCCGGCAACAGCCGCGGCTTTGAACGTTGCCGGTGAGCCTTGCAGGTTCTGCAGGCCGTCGTTGGCGGTTGCGATCACCGTTTGACTGTCCGGCAAGATCGAGCGGCCGAGAATCCACGTCACTGCAGCAATGCCATTGGCATTGGTGATGGTAGTGGTGTCGGTTGTGGCGGTGGCGCTGAAAGTGCCGTTGGCTGTGCCGCTGGAACGAAAGCGCACGGGATGATCCTTGATCGGATTGCCTTGATTGTCGAGCACGCGCACCCGCAACTGCTCAGCCAGCGGCTCGCCCGCCAAACCCTGCTGCCGGTTGCCTGCCGTGATCGCCAGCACGCGCGCCCTGCTCGGCGCGGCCGTGGCCACGAACAGCATCGGCGAATTTTGCAGCTCGAGCGAGCCGTTGAACGCACGCGCCCGCACTTTGTTGTTGTACAAGCCCGAAGTCGCGCCCAACGTCAGCGTGACTTGCGCGCGGCCGAGATCATTGGTGGTTACCGTGTCTTTGGTCACACCGTCGAAATTGCCGCCGCCCTCCAGCACTTCAAAGATCACATTGACGCCGAACAGCGGGTTGCCGGCGCGATCCGTCACTTGTACCACCAGTGGCTCAGGCAGGGGATTGTTTACCACGCCGGAGAGGCTGTCCCCGTCGATCTTCTTCAACACCGCGGGCGGGCCGACTTGCGCACTCGCCTGGAAGATCTGCGGGGAACCCGGCACCGGAAACGCCGCCTGCGCCCGCACTTTGTTATTGTTCGTGCCGGTTTGCGAACCCAGCGTGAGCCGCACCTGCGCCCGGCCGGTGGAATCCGTGCTGACTGTGCCGGTGGTGCTGCCGTTGTCGAGCTTGCCGCCGCCTTCGATCACTGAGAACGTTACCTGCTGTTGCGGCACGCCGCGATTGAGTGTATCCACCAGCGTAACCCGCAGAGGATTCGCCAGCGGCTCGCCGGCGATGCCGACTTGATTGTTGCCGCTCGCGATCACCATCTCTTTGAGCGCCGCCGCCCTCACCACAAAATTCTGCGGGGAGCCTTGCAGTGCCTGGCCGTTGAACTCGGCCGTTGCCCGCACGCGGTTTTCACCGCCGGCCAGCGGGCCGAGCACGAACGGCGCACGTGCTTCGCCATTGCCATCCGTGCGCAGGATTGCGTTGCTGTTGCCGTTGATCGTGCCGTTGCCCTGCTGCACCGTGAAAGTCACTGCTGCGCCCGAGATGGCTTTGTTGCCGGCATCCATGATCTTCACCACGAGACTGGCGGGCGCCGGCGAGCCGGCAGTACCCACCTGATTATCGCCCGAGATCTTGGCAAGCTTGGCGGGCGTGCCGATGCCCGCCGTGAAGATGATCGGGCTGCCTGTCAAGCCGGTCGCGCTGGCGCGCACCTGATTGCTCACCGCCGGATTCGATCCCAGCGTGAGAACCACCGGAGCCAGGCCTTGGGCGTTGGTCACCACATTGGCCGTGGCCGCGCCCGCGAGATTGCCGCCGCCCTGAATCACTTCAAACAGCACACCAATGCCGGGAACGGGATTGCCCACGACATCCGTCACCTTCACCACCAGGGGCGCACCCAACGGCTGGCCGGCAGTACCCAATTGATTGTTGCCGCCGGTTTCCACCAGCTTCGCGGCCGCGCCCACCGTGGCCTGGGCCGTGAACAGCACCGGCGAACCGGTCAAGTTGGTACCGCTGGCATTGCGCGCCAACGCCCGCACTTGCTGCGTGCCGACGGTGTCGCCCAGGGTCCAATTCACCGCCAGGCGGCCGTCCGCACCGGTATTGCGCACCACGCTGACTTCATCCACGCGAAATTCACCGCTGTTCAACGTGCGGAAGAACAGCGGGCGATTGGCTGCCGCTTGATTGGTCGCCGTGACCATGTAGCGCCGCCACGCGCCGGCAGTGGCCTCCGGCGTCACATCGACAATGGTGTCCTGCAGATTGCCGGCGGCGTCATTCATGCGCCAGGTAACACGCAGCACGCCGCTGTCGACTTTTGCCCAAAACGTCAGCGTGTAGCTGGTGTTGGCGGCGTACGAAATCACCTGCGACACACCCACGGCGTTGCGGTTGGCATTGACCAGCACGCTGCGGCTGCCCGCTTGCGGATTGCTGGTATTCAGCCGGACTTCGTCGGTGGTGGGACTGCCTTCCAGCGTCCACTGGCCGGGCAGGTTATTGTTCCCTCTCTCAAATCCGCCGTTCTCCACGACACCGTGGCCGGTGGTCGTGCCGCCGCCGCGCACGGTTTCAAACTCAACCGGAAAATCTGCGACCGGCTGGCCACCGGCATCCGCAACGCGCATCACCAATGGCGCCGGCAGAGTGCTGGCTACGCCGCCGGTTTGATTGGAGCCGCTCACCAACTCTGCGGCTGTTGCCACGCCGCTGGTGGTCTGCGCCGTGAATTCAAAACGCTGCGTGGTGAAGGCCGCTGCCGCTGCCACTTTGTTCTGGCTGCTGCCGTTGCCGGGCGCGAAATCGACTTCGACCTTGCCGGTGGAATCGCTGGTGGCGCGATAGTTCGAAAGCTGGCCGTTCCCTTCCGTGACGACCCAGGAGACGCGGCCGTCCGCAGTGGGATTGCCAAAGCTGTCCGTCACCACCACGGTGAAGGGCTGCGCCAGAAACTGGCCGGCCGGACCGGATTGTCCGCTGCCAGTTGCCTGCGCCAAGCCGCCCGGAAAGCCCGGCTTCGCGGTCAAATTGAACAGAGCCGGCATCAGGCCGCCGAACTGCGCCTCCACTTTGATGGGGCCGGCGAGCGTGCCGAGCATGACTTCAGTGCTGGCAATGCCGTTCTCATCCGTGCGGCTACCGCCTTCTTCCTTGTCTTGCGGAATGTAGCTCGCGTCGCGCGTGATCAGAAACTTGTCGAGCCGGGCGCGGTCAAAGCGGCCTTCGACCACGATGGTGTGCGTGCCGGCAGCCCAATTGTAAGTCTTGGGATCGAATTGAGGATTGGACGGATTGCCGGTGCCGCGCTCGCTGAGCAAATCCCATTTCCAGGTGTTGAAGCGCTGGCCTTGAAAAACGTCATAGATGAAAGCATTGCCGCCATCGACGCTCACGGTCCAGGAGTTGGCACCGGTTTCACCGGGCGTGAGGTTGCGCGCCCAAATGTAGTAAGTGCCGCTCACCGGAATGTTGAACGTGTACACCGCCGAGCCGGCTTCATTCTGCGGCACCGGATACACGATGTACTTGCCGCCCGAGGCTTCGGGATCATCCTGCACGACGATCGGTGCGGTAATCTGGCCGGATTCCGCCTCGATGCGAATGTTGTTGTCCGCCCGGCTGAAGCTGGCCTGGCCCACGGTCGCGGTGAAGTTGACTTCCGCGCCCGGCACGGGATTGTCAAAGCTGTCGTACAACGAAACCTTCAAAGGATTCCCCAGCTTCTGCATGACCCGGCCCGTCTGGTTGTTGCCGCTCACCACCAACAGTTTCGCGGGCGAACTCGGCCGCACGCCGACTGCAAAACTCGTGATGGCATTCTCCGCGCCCAGCGTGCTCTCCAGCACAAAACCGGAGTACGAGCCGTTCTCCAATTTGCCGGGATCGGACAATGTGCGGTCAAACACGCCGTTGATGTAAACATCAAAGAAGTGCGCCGCGGCTTCCTTGCGGACGATGACTTTCATCTCGCTGCCTGCCCTGGTGTTCGGACCGAAGGCATTGCCCTCATCGAGCATCGTCGTCAGGTTGCCGTTTTGCAGGCGCCACAACCGCGTTTTGCCGCGCTCGTTCGAGTGCTGGATCATGTAACCGTTCGGCCGGGTGTTGAAGCTGTCGGCCAGCACCAGCACACCGGAAAAATTCGCGCCGTAAACCGTGGCATTCTCACCCCACACGATGCTGACTTCCTGCGCGTTGCGGCCCAGTTTGAACACCGCCGGCGTCCAGATGTCGATGGTGGCGGTGTGCTGCACTTCGTTGCTGATGATCTGCAGCCGCGCATCCGCCGCCCAATTGGCGCCCAAACTCGGGCCGGGCCGGTCGAAAGTATCGCCGCTCAGCGTCAGCGCAGTCGTCGTCGCAGCCACGACATTCGACAAGCCGGAGGTGTTGCCGACTTCGTCGGAGCTTTTCAGCGCAAAGTAGTAGCGCGTGCCGCTTTGCAGACCACCCACGGTAAAATTCTCCACGCTGCCCGCGGGTTTGGGATTGCCCAAGCCTGCCACTTGCGTGGCGCTGTTGAAATTGCTCTCGGTAATCAACGCCGTCGAGTAGCGCAAGTCATAGGAACGGGCGGTACCGGTGTCGCCGTCGTCGCCCGGCGCGCTCCAACGCAGTTCCACGGTCGCGGAGGTCACGTTGATCGCGGACAAATCCGAAACAAAAGCCGGCGGCGTCGAGTCGGTCTGCTTGAACAGATGAAAATCATCCACGCCGTCGGTGGTGTTGCCGTGTACTATCATGCCGGCATAGGTAGTCACCGCATTGCCCTGCAGTTTGGCGGGATCATCCACCACCGCATCGAGTTGATCATTCAGATAAACGACAAAGTGATGGCCGTTGGCATCGCTGCGCCATTCCACCCGCAGCCGGTCGCCTGCCTGTGGCGGCGTCGCCACGTTGCCGGCCACGGTTGCCACGCTCGCGCCCGGCAGGCCGTTCACGATCGTGAACAACCGCACGCTGGTTTCATTACGCAACAGCAGATAACCGCTGGCATCGGTGGCCGCCTTGTCCAGCAGCAGCGCCACCCCGGTGAAATAGCGGCCCTCGGCATTGGACAGGCTGCCGTAAGTGAATTCCAAAACATTGGGATTGGTGATGACATTGGGGATGGCGAGGTGGTTGTTCCAGGCGTCGACCGTGGAAGTATTCACCAGTTGATTGCTTTGCACCTGGAAACCGGGATGCGCCGTCCAGTTCGTGCTCAACACACCGCTGTTGAAATCGTCGGCAAAATCGTCGACCCCGGGTTGATAGCCTTGCAGAGCGTTGAAAAACTCCGTGGCCATCAGCTCATAGCCGCCATCATTGGGATGAAGGTTGTCAGCCATCAGCGTGGTCTGCCAGTTCGGATCGGAAGTCAGGCGGCCAAAGTTGTCGACCAACACCAGGTTGTGCCCGGCGGCGACTTTGGCGCTCACCAACGCGGGCAGCAGGGCATTGAGGTCTTGCGTGGCCGTTTCCTTCGCCGCATTGTCCTTGCGCGGCACCACGGTGGAAAGATAGGTGCGGATGGCGGGGTTGTAGGCGTGAATGGCATCCAGGATCGCGGCAATGTCGTCCCGCACTTGCGCCGGCGTGTCGTTTTGCGAGATGTCATTGGTGCCGACTTCCAGCAGTACGTAGTCGGGGTTGTGTTGCGTGAGATAAGTGGTTACGTCCAACTGTTCGGCGCGGAAGCCGCTGTGGCCCTCATGCTCGGTGTCCGGGAAACCGCTGCCGTCCTGCAGCGAGCCGACGAAATCAAACGAGGTTCCGGCATTGCTCAGAAGATTGAAGAGAAAGTAGCGGAACCCGGCATTATTCGACGAGCCGGTGCCCTCGGTGATCGAGTTGCCCAGCGGCATGATCTTCGTCTGGGCTTGGGCGGCGCCGGAGCCAAAGACCGCCACCATCAATCCCAACCACCACACCCGCCGCAGCCACTGCTTGGAATTCATCGGTACCATTTTTCATCGCCTGAAAATTGTGATTCGTACGCCTGTGCCGCTTCCGGTTTGAAGAGCTGAAGTGCGGCCGCCATTCCTGTGCTCGATAACGGCAACGCCTAGCGCAAAGCATATGCCAGTGACGCGCGGAGGTGACATCACCATGGCAAAGCTTGAATTATCAGACTGTTAATTTGCGCCAAACAGGCTGGTTTCGGCCAGAATTATGTGTTTCCGCCGAACATCTGTTTCAGGATTGAACAAGGAACAAAGGCGGGAAAGGAAGGCAAAACGAATGAGGGACAATATGTTTGACTTTCTGGCTGTTCGCAGGGGGAATGGGACAATAACACAATTTTCTGCGGCGGCGCAGCTTCCACATCGTTCAGGACGAACAACACAGTTGAAATCCACCAATCTTGAAAATCACGGCACGGCTGCGCCGTCCGCAGCAAAAAATGTTGGCAGTGCATGCTCATAAAAACTCGATTCTATTTTTCATTGTTTCCCTGGAAAAATGCTGCAATACTTTCAGAACTTTACTCAAGGTTTCTCCAAGTGGCCGCTGCCTTGAGACGATTATTCCCCAATGCTCTCTATCATGTTCAGCATATTCGTTGTGAAGTAAGACAAAGTCCTTTGTATTAAAACTGAGGAGGCATCTCTGCTGTGCTACAGCGTGGGCAAGTTGGGCTGCATCCGACGATCCCTTTTGATCCAACTCTTGGGCATGGATAACATCAAAGCCTCGTTTACGCAAAGCCAAGCCCAACCCTAAATGCACATCCTCGTCCAAGTAAAGCGAAATCTTTGGCACAGCACTTAATCCTTCAAATTACGGTGCGTGTTGATTTGATGCTTCCAGAACTCTTCGTCAGAATACTCGGCTACAGCACTATCAATTTCTTGTTGATGATCAAAGTAATAGGCAAGCGCAGAATGAACTTGGGAAGCTGTCAAATGAGATAGAGTAGTTAATATCTCATCGACATTCATTCCCATCTGATAGTAACCCGCGATGGTATGGACAGCAATTCGAGTGCCTTCAATAATTGGCGCCCCATCAGCGATTCCAGGGTGAGAAGTAATGTGAGGGTATGATAGTTCTTTCAGTGCTGTACTCATAGGAAGAACTCACTGTTATTGGTAGGAACGCGTTATCTGTGACTGAACGTCTGAGGAACATTATGCAAAATCTGAGCAAATGGCAACAAATTATTCGTACCAGATTTGCCATGAAAAATAATTACCCTATTGCTAACCGCACGGTGTGTGATCAACGGTTCTTCTGCACTGCTAACATGCCTTTCACTGGCGGAATTCCAGCGTCAGGCAATGCGGCCCGGAATTGCCGTAACCCAGCAAGGCGCCGCCGCGCACGGCAAATACCTGCTTGCCGGAAGCAGCCGCCAGCGTGTCCCGCGCGAGTTGATCCAGGCTGGCAATGCCGTAAACCGGCATGAGCAACCCCTTCTCCCACACCAGGCTGTTGGCGTAACACAGCATGGGCAGGCCGCCGGATTTCTTGCCGGCCACCGTGCCGGCGACGCCCGGCCAAAAAGGCACGCGCACGACCTTGAATCCGCGCCGGCGCAAGGCCGCAGCAATGCGATCATCCCAGCGATACTCCGGCTCCGCCAGCACCGCGGCGCGAAATGCGCCGGGCTTGGCCAACTCGGTGAGAATCTGCAATTTTTCCTGCAACAATGCCGGCAAGATCAAATGCGGCCGCGGCAGGGTTTGAAAACGGAACATGTTGCCCGCGGCTTTGACTTCGAGATTGTGGCCGGAGGCCGCAAATTCCACCGCCCAGTGCGCCACGATGCGCTTTTGTTCCGCGACGCCGAGCGCCAGCAAGCGCGACCGTGCCAGCTCATCATCGCCCACCGCGATCACGGTTTCGGAAAGCGGCATCACCAGCAGATCGAGATGAAATGGCGTGGGCGGCGGCGGCGAGGGCAGAGTGAGAAATGGCCCCTGCAAAAAGCCGGAAAGCGCCAGCGTATCCAGCCGATCGGGGCACAGCACCAGGTTGTCGAATGGAATGAGATTGGCGCCGGTGAAGGCCACTGCCGCCTGTGCCGGCCGCAGGCCGTAGCTCTCGTCCAGGGCGGTGAAGATCGCGCGCAGGCGATGATTGTCCGAGGGGCTGACCCACATCGTGCCGCGGGTGTCCACCAGCGCTTGGTCGCGCGGCCACGGGCCATAGGCGCCGGCATCCTGCACGAATTGCAGCCGTGGCTGGCCGTGACGATTGCGGCCCAAGCCGCCGCGCGTCAAGCCGGAGGTGAACACGCGGAAGGATTCGGATCCCGGCGCAAACTGACTGAGGATGAGCGCCTCGGCCTCGGGCAGGGCGGTGAGAATATCCGCCAGCGACAGCATGCCCATTTCCGCGGACCAGGTGTAAACCAACAGCAGCTTCTTGATCTCGCCGGCGTGCGCGCTTTGCAGTCTGATTTTGGACTGCGCGAAAGCAGGCTCAGGCCAGGCCAGCGCCAGGAGCAAGGCCGGCAGCAGAAGAATCGCAAGCAAGACGCGATGGTTTTGTGATGCGGCAGGATTCACAGGGTGACATGAGCACGGATGGATTCACGATATGATCTGACAGCGCTCGCCGTTATTATCGAAGACTCCGAGAATGCAGGCAGGGCGCGTCATGCTGATTGCGCTTGAATAGTGTCTGCCCAGAAATGAAGACACCGCCCGGGCGCTTGATCCCGAAGCGTGAACAAGTCGAAGAGGACTCGCTTCTGCTCATAACGGAGCGCCCGGGCGGCGGTGTTTTGGACGGACGCGAAATGTGTCTGCCCGAGCATGTTCCAACCTCGGCTGAGCCGAGGTCTCCAAGATTTCAGACTCCGCGGAAACGCCGAGGTTTTCAATGCAACGGCCAAGCCGTTGCAGGAACGTTTCATCATTAAGACAGCAAAGCCCCGGGCCAATGCGTGGTACCCGGGGCTTTGCGGTTGCAACCAAAGGAAACTGCGCCCGCCGTTACTTCGTCAAGACCATCTTCCGGGTCTGGTTGAAGTTGCCTGCTTCCAGCTTGTAGAAATAGATGCCGGAGGGCATGTTCGCGGCATTCCAGGTGGCGGTATGGCTGCCCGCCGGCAGCTTGCTGTTGACCAGCGTCGCGACCTTTTGGCCGATGGCGTTGAAGACTTCCAGCTTCACCTTCACGCTCGCCGGCAGGTTGAACGAAATCGCCGTGGCAGGATTGAAGGGATTGGGGAAGTTCTGCGCCAGGGCATAGTCCGCCGGCAGGCCCGCGCTGGGATCATGATCGGAGACGCTGCTGGGCGGCGTCGTCGGAATCTGTGCCGCAGGGAAACTGTAGTACATCATAAACGTCGAGGTCGTCTGATTACCCGGCTGCACTGCGCCGCCGTTGACATCATCCGAGCCGTAGACGAAGTGCAGATTTTCGTCCACTCGCCTGGCCACCGAGACGTACTTGTCTTCGGTGCCGCGCGAGTCGGTGAGGTTCACCACCGGCGAGCCCCAGGTGGCGCCGCCATCCGCGGAACCGGTGGCGTAGATGTCCAGATAATTCAAGCCCACGGCATCCGTGTCATTCGGCGTCGGCGCGCTGAAAGCAACGTACAGAACATTGTTCGCATCCACGCCGATGGAGGGCCAGTACACACCGCTGCCCAAACCGCGGCCCCAGTTTGCCGAGCTGGGGAAGCCGGTGCCTTCGCCGTCCACGATGTCGGCGCGGGTTGCCACCTCCGTGACACCGAGGGTCGGAGTCCAGTGCAACAGCGGCGACAAGGTGTACAGGAAAGATTCCGGCGCGGTGCCGGCGGAATCCGGCAGCACCAGGAAATTCTCGAACACGATGTGCGGCATGCCGTTGTTGTCGTAGATCAAATCGAGTTGGGCGTTGGGCCGGAAATCACCCTCTACCGGCGGCACACCCTTGCCGATGTTGGTGATATTCGTCCAGGTCCAAGTCGCGCCATTGTCGGTGGACTCGGCAAACAGAATCTCGTTGCTGTTGAAGCCGGCATCGTACGAGGCGAACGCCGCAACACCGACCTTATCACCCCAGGCGTCGATGGCATAGCCATCGGCGTCACCGCCGCCGACCCACAGACCATTGGTGGTATCGGGTGGGTCACCGGCAGCCGCGCCAGGTTTCTGAAACGCGAAGCGGAATTCCCAATTGAATCCGCCGTCGGTGGAGCGGCCATAAACCGGATACTGCCCGCCGCCCAATCCCGGAAATGGATCAAATGTGGAGTGCGTCACCACCACATGAAAATTGTCCTTGCCATCAACCACGATGCGCGGCCAGGTCAGATCTGAACCGGTTGGAAAGTTCCCGGTGATCGAGGAGGTCCAAATGCCCAAGCCCTGCAGAGCGTCGACATTCACTTCCAATCCGCCGTGAGCTGCGATCACGCTCCGGCCGTCAGCGGTCGCGGAAATATTGCCCCAGCCAACCCGGCCAGCTTCGACCTTGGTCATCGGCAGCAGGAAGCCATTGCCATCATTGTAGGCAAAAAAGGTTGCCCGGTCAGGCCAGGTGCCGAGCGGGCCTTCCGCGGCTGTTCGCGCAATCGCCAGAATACCGTCGCCGTAATTGTGAATATGACGGCCCATGGCATTATTGGTCATGAAATCGTAGGTCGATTCGATCAGTTGCAGACCCGGGCCGGCTTTGGCTGCGGACTTGAGCAGCGCTCTGGGCTGCGCCTGAGCAGCCAGGATGTCCTGCGCGCCGACAGCGGGGACGCGTTGTACTTTTTGAATTCTCTTGTCTGATTTGCGGTCGATGGCAGAGGCGGCGACTGCGAACATCAGACAAAAGACTGCGGCGTAACGAAGCGCCTGGAACAACCTGCTGCATTCCATCTTCGCCAAAAGGAAATTTTGCATCGCCACTACCTCACAGAAGATTATGACCGGTGTGAAAACTGCGCGTTGGGAGAGCCCGTTCCGGCTTGGCACTCCCAACGCGTTGGGATCTAAAGCGCAGAGACGACAGTCCGGTGCAATACCGGCTTACTTCATCAACGTCATTTTGGTCACTTGCGAAAAGCCGGCGCTCTTCAGCTTGGCGAAGTAAACGCCGGAAGACACATTCTTCGCGGGATTCCAGGTGACATTGTGCTTGCCCGCTTGCACCACGCCATTCACCAGCGTGGCCACCAGCTTGCCGTTCACGTCATAGACGCTCAGGTTGACTTCCGCCGGCTTGCTCACTTCGAAGGTGAGATTGGTCGCAGGGTTGAACGGGTTCGGGAAATTCTGGTGCAGCGCAAACGAGGCCGGCACGCTGGAAACCGGGCGATCGCTCACGCCGGTGAGCACGACTTTGCTCTTCGCCACGGCGTAGTAGAGGTGGTTCGAGCTGCCCGTGCCACCGCCCTGAACGCTGTTGCCGGTGCTGCCATCCGAAGAGTAGACAAAGCGCAGGCTATCGCCCACATTGGGCGCGAGGTAGGCCCACAGATCCTCGGATTGCGGGGTATCGGTGAGGTTGGTCACCGGTCCCCAGCTCGCACCACCGTTGGCCGAGCCAATGGCGTAGACATCGGTATAGTGCGCGCTATCTGGATCAAAGTCATTGGGACGGAAAGTAGCGAACAACAGATACAGATTGTTCTCGGCATCCAGGCCGGCGGAGGGCTGGCACACAACGTTGCCATCAACGTTGTGCTGATCGAATGCCCCCAGGTTGCCAGAAAACAGACCGATTTCCTGATCCGAACCCGGAATGTCATTGAAATCGACGACTTCGGCGATACCCGTGGCGGCACTCCAATGGTAGATGCCGGCCGTTCCGCTTTCGTAGAGATCAATGGCGGTGCCGGCCGAGTCCGGCAGACCAGTGAAGCTCTCCCAAAAAATGTGGAGATTGCCGTTGTTGTCATAAATCACATCGCAAGAACCGGCCGGCAAATCCGCCGAGGTGCCGGGGGGCAAGGTTGTCGGGTTGTTGGTCAGGTTCTGGTAGGCCCAGGTCGTGGCATTGTCAGAGCTGGTCCACAAGTGAATGTCCGCTCCGGTCTCAGCCACAACCACCGCAACATTATCGCCCTGGCTGGCCATGTCTTGATCATCCGCACTAAAGCCGGGTTTGCGGGTGCTGGTGTCCGGCCAAAGGTATTGGAAGGACCAAGTAGCGCCTTCATCGCGGGACACGGCGATGCTCTTGACCAGGGCCACGCCATTGATCGTGGCGTTGGTGGTGGAGCAGACAATGATATTGTCCTTGCCGTCCACTGTCAAGCGCGGCCATTGGTCAGCCGCTGCGCCGATATTGCCGGTGATGCTGCTGGTCCAAATGCCGAGGCCTTTGAGCGCGTCGATGTTGACCTCGTTGGCAACGTGCGAAAGCGTAACGCTGCGGCCATCCGCCAGCGCCGCAATGCTGGACCAGCCGCGGCGCACCTGCTCGACTTTCGTCATCGGCGACCAGGTGGTGCCGTCAAAATAGGAAAAATAGGTACCCCGGTCGGTCGCGGCGGCGTCAGTCGCGCCCATGCGACCCACCGCGAGGGTGCCGTCGCCATAGTCGACGAGGTTATTCAACACGCCGCCATTGGAACCATAGTCATACGTGGTTTCCATCAAAAACGCGCCCGGCCCAATGGCATTGGTCTTGTGCAAGACTCGCCCAGTCTGGACCGCCGGGATCGGTTCATCGCCGCGAATCATTTGCTGCCGCTTGGCCTTGTCGATTTTGTGCAGTTCTTGCTTGGCGCCCGTGCCAGCAAACGCTGCCGCGGCAAAGCACAAACACAGCATAGCGGTAAAAAGTTTACGCATGGGTACTACCCTCCACAGATTGATTGGTGGATGATGTGAGTTGTAATTGTGGCCGAAATGCAAAAGCCGATGCTCATCTCAGAGGACAGCATCACCTCCCTTCAGGAATCGAGGTGCGGGAGGGATCGGAGCAATTCGACTGCCGGCCCGGTTCGCGACGCCGGGCCGCTTCCGCTTGGGATTGAGGCGTGAACAACGATTGGCAATTGCTGGTGAGGAAATCCGTCAAGCAATGTCGCGCGCGGTCCTGCCAGCTTGCCGGTCATCTCTCTTTGAAGAGGTTGCCGAAAATAAACACTCTTTTCTACTTTGTCCAGCAGTTTCTTCGGGCGGCGGGATAAATCTTGAAGTGCAAAAAAGGGAAGGCCGCCGGGCGGCCTTCCCTCTGCAGCGCACTTCCGGGCGCAACAATTCTCTGATCACGTCGCTTCTGCCAAAGCCTGCCTTGAAAGGCCCATCGTAGCCCTGCGCCCTGGCGGGGCATTGGCATGGCACTGCACAGCTTTCCAGGACAGCCGCCCACAAGGGGCGGGGGCTACGATCATTGCCACGACAGCCGCCTACGAGGGGCGGGGGCTACGAGGCTCGCCAACACCACTGCGCAAAGATCAGATCTCGCCGAAATCAGACAGAATCTTGCGCGCCGCAGCCTCGGCATCACTGGTATTCAAGTGGTAGAGCGGGAAGCCGAACACCGCCGTCCGGAAGCTGGTGCCGATGTACTTCACGCCGACGATTGCGCCCTGCCAATCCTGATTGCCACTGGCGGAATTGAACGTATAGATCGCCTCGGCACCTTCCCGCAGCGTGAATGCATCGATGGGTGAAAGGCCGGGACGATTCGGAATCGGGTTTTTCGCCAGATCGACGTTGATGTTGGGATAGCCCGCCTGGCCGGTGGCGCCATTGAAGTCGAACAAGTTGCCCGGCGTCTGGCGCGTGGAAGCAATCCTGAGATAGTTCCACACAAAAGCATAGGAGGCCAGTGCCGCAGGCTGCGTGGGATCGAAAGTGGCGACCGGCGTGGTGGTGGCAATCTGGTTGATATGACGCCAGCCGGTCATCCAGAGTTTGCCGCCCACGGTGAGATAGTCGCCCAGAAGCTGAATCTGGCGCGGGATGTTCGTCGCGGTGGCTTCGTCACTTTGCCAGATGACGGTGGAATAGTTGCCAAAGCCCTTCTTGGGGGTGGGTGCGCCCTGGGTGAGATAATCCCACAGGGTGAAACGCGCGCCCGCCGCAGTGAGCACCTGCGAATAGAAATTGTCGACATTGGTGTCGCCGGTGGCCGGCGGCCGGCCGGCCAACTGGCCGTTGCCGTCATCCACCACCAGCACGCCGGCACTCAGAGTCGCAGCCACAATGTCATAGCGATACAGCGCGATGTCACTGAGCTTGCCGGCGAGATCACGGTGTTGCACTTCGAACGTGTGCGTGCCCGGCGTGACGTTGGTCAAGTCTAGTGTGGAAACCGCGGTCGAGAATTCCGTCCACGCGCCGCCGTCAATGCGATAGCGGCTGCCGGTGGAAGCGCCGCCGGCGTAGTTGAACGTCGGCGCCCAACTGAACGATACGGTGTTGCCGGTGGCGAGCGAGAAGGCGGAGCTGTCTGGATAGAACGCCGCGCCGTTCTTCAACGCGCTCAACACCACGCCCGGCTTGACCGTGGCCGAGGCCACAAACCGGAATTCCGCCGGCGACTCGTCGACAGCCAGCGCATTGTCACGCGCCTGCGCAAAGAAAGTATGCGCGCCTTCCGGCAACAGGCCAAATGGCGAGGTCAGGCTGAACTCAAATACCGGATTCGACTGCCATGCCGACCACTGGCCGCCCGCATCGATCTTGTAGCGATAGGTGTACTCCGGCCCGTTGTCCGGGTCATCCACTGCCACGGCGGTGAAAACCGCGCCCTGGCCAAAGGTCGCGCCCTGGCTGGGGTTGCCCACCACTTGAATCTCGGTGTTGGGCACGACGTTGGTCGCCGTAAACGTCAGCGTTGCCGGGGTGGGGTCGTTGGCGCCGTCGTTGTCACGCGCGGCCACGGACACGCTGTGCTGCTCATCCTGGTTGGCGGCGGTAAAGCGAAAGGTGGAATCGGTCGAGGTCGTGAAGACGGTGTTGCCATCCACTGTAACCGTATAGCCCTTCACCACACCGTCTTGATCCTTGCCGTTCCAGGAGATGGTGACAAAGTAGCTGTTGGTGCTGCCGGATTTCGGCCCGGAGGTGATCTCAGTGTCCGGCGGCTCGTTGGTCTTGAGCGTGTAGTCGCCGGGATCGACCAAGCCGCATCCTGTCAATGCCAGCAACGCCAGGCTCAAGACGCCGGCCGCGCGCAGGGCATGTTTAAAGCTGCCTGATTTCATCAAATCCTCCCGCTATATGCGAAGTTTCAAGATTATCTGACATGATCATCGCTGGTGCTTCCGAGGCGCGCACGCCTGGAGGCGGCTGCGCCGGCCAGCGCCATGACGAAGCTCAAAACTGAAACGACAGCGAAAACCGATGCGGCTGATTCATGAAGGAACTGGTGTCCGTGAGATTGCCGAGATCGGCGTAGGCATAATCCACGCGCAGCAGATTCTTCTCCGCGCTGAACGGTACGTTGACGCCAAAGCCCAGCGTGAAGCCGTCGGTATCATAGTTGTAGTTGTAGCCGCCCCGCAGCGAGAAGCGCTCGCTGAAGGTCAGCTCCAGGCCGCCGTTCAGGCGTTCCTGGTTGTCCGCCGGATGCTCGAACTGGGCGGCGAGGTTGCCTTTGAGGCTTTCTCCCAAATCCACACCCACCATCGATTCCAGATCCGCCATCACGCCGGTCTTGAACGTGATCGGCAGGGGGGCGGAGTCGAAATCCTGGCGGCGCGGCTGGCCGCCGGTGGTGCTGGCGGTGCGATAGTCCAGGAAGCCGCCGTCAAAGTTGGTGTCGGCGCCGAAGTTTTGGATCACCATGCCCAGGCGCAGCGAACGGAAATCGGTTTGATACTGCAGGCCGGCATCGAAGCTCACGCCGCTGGAGACGAAGCTGGCGAGTTCCTCGCGGATGTAGCGCGCCTGCACGCCGAAGGTGAAGCGGTTGCTCACCTGGCGCGAGTAGGACAAGCCCACCGCGATGTCGGAAGCCGTGATCAACTCGCCGGTGCCCTCCGGCCGGGAGGGCGTGCGCACGAGCAAATCGTCCATATGCAACACACCGATATTCAACCCGAACGAGCCCAGGGTGGTGGAAATGGGCAGGACCAACGCAATATTGTCATAGTTGATGTCGGCCGGCATGTTGATGTGGGTGAGCATGACTTCCTTCTTGGTGGCCCAACCCAGGCCGGCGGGATTCCAGTAGACCGCCGAGGCATCAACCGCGCCCGCGACAAAGGCGTTGCCCATGCCGATGCCGCGCACGCCCACCGGGATCTTCAAAAACTGAAAGGAGGTGGTGCCCACCCGCTCGATTCCCAGCACGGTCATCGGCAGGATGAGCAACACGAGAATATGTACAAAGTGTTTTTTCATTTTCATTTCTCCGGAAGCAATCAGTGATCAGTGACCTGTGATCGGTGATCAATGCTCAGCGATCGGTGGCCAGTGAGCAGTAGGCTGATGCCGGATGACTGCTCACTGATTACTGACCACTGGTTATTTCACCACAATGAACTTGCCGATTTTCTCCTCACCATTGGCGGAGACACGGTACAAATAGATGCCCGCCGTCACTTCCTGGCTGAGGCGCGTGCGCAAATCCCAGATCGCCACGCCCGAGCCGCTGTGCCGGATTTCCTGCACGAGATCACCGGCAAGGGTGAAGATCTGAATCACGGCCTGCTCCGGCATGTTCACGAATTGAATCGCCTTGGGGAAGTTGCGGTCGCCGACCTCGTTGAACCGGCCGAACTGCTCGAACTCCGAGCTGCCGACGTAGGGGTTGGGCACCACATAAACCTGATCCAAAGTCGACTTTGCGCTGGAATTGGCTACCACAATTTTCTGACGGGCGAGGCCGCGCGAGCTTTCCAGCACGCCGACGCCACCGACGGTGCGGTCATACTCCGGATGGTTGATTTCGTCACCGTTGTCGCCATTGTCATAGGAGGTGACGACATACTTGATTTGCACCAGCGGCGGCACGCCCTGATCAACGTACTCATATCTGCCCTGGTCGTTCAACTGCGGCAGGCCGCGGTCAAAACCGATGCCGTTGACCACGTCGAAGTCGGCCACCAAGGTGAAACTGACACCATCCAAGCTGCGCCAAATGCGGTAGCCTTCGAAATCCGGTTTCTTGGCGATCGGGTCGATCGAGTTCTCCGCGCGCCGATCCCAGGTGATGCGTGCCGCGCGCTCCAACGGCTCGAGCGTGAAGTTGGGCGCGTCGGGCGCGGTCGGGCCGCGGAAGTCATTCTGGAACAGGGACAGCGCCTGGCGGGAGTTCTGCGCGATCAACTCGATGTTCTCCGCGCGGCTCAGGCCGGCGCGGCCACCGCTGATGATCGCCAGCGTCACCGGCAAGGTCTGGCCGGGTTGCAGGTCGCCGAGCGGGCCAAAGGAGAAGACGAAACGCCAGTCACCGTTCACGAACTGGTCAGGGTCGCGTACGCCGCTCGACATCTTGACGTACTTTTCGACGTTGTCATTGGGGTCGCCGCCGGTGAGACGGTTGAAGTTCAGGTAGGTCGAGCCGACGTCGGGCAACGGGGTTTTCAACACCCGCACCCCGAAGAACTGCGCTTCCAGACCGGCGCCGTCATCATCGCCGCCGATGGCGGTTTTCAACGAATCGATGTAAAACGTAATGTCATCCTCCGAGCCCGGACGGCCTTGCGCGTCGGTCCCCACGTCGAAATCGAAAAAGGTGCCGAGGTAGACGTCGCGCAACACCTCGGTGCCGATGTTGGTCACGAAGTATTCGATGATGAGAAAGTCATCGCGGAAAGTTTCCGACCATTGAAACGAGTGTTGCACCACGCGCACGTTCAGGGGCGTGAAGCCGTCGGCATCGGCGTTGCTCAAGCAGGAGGCGCAGGTGTCAACATAAGTGGTGTACCATTCCTGGCCGCCGCGGGCGATGGTGTCTTCATCTTCCTTGCCGTCGCCGTCATCATCCAGCGAGCCCGGCACTTTGTCGCCATCGAAATCAGGATCATCACTGTCAATCAGGCCGTCAAAATCATTGTCGAGAAAATCGGCGGAGACGTCACCCACCGGATCCTCGTCGATGTGCGGTTCCGGGTCATAGTTCAGAATGCCGTCGCCATTGGCATCGGCGTTGGGGCCGTCCCAGTCATTGCTGGGCGAGCCGTCACCGTTGAGGTCATCGGTGGCCGCGTTCCAGTCGCCGTCGTCGTCATTTTCTTTGGCGCCGTCATCAGTGGATTGATACAGCCAGGTGGACAAGGCGCCATATTCGCCGGTGCCGTTGTCACCATCGGTCACCGTGGATACAATGCGCTGGTTGTTCTTGATGGCGCCCACCCACAAGCCGCCGGAGAAAAGGAAGTTCGTGCCGGTGCCGCCGGGGTATTCCAGTTTGGGCGCAAGTTGCGAGGAGGCGGGGTGAAACGGTGTCGGCGGGCCGGCCGGCCGGTCATCGGGGTTGGCCAGTTCGCCGAAGTTGGCCATCATCAACCATTGCAGGCCTTTGTCGTGCACTGCGAAGCGGTTGGCAACGATGGCGTTCGGCTTCAGCAGGCCGAACACCTCCTGCGGTTGCATGATGCGCGCCTGGTTGTCGCGGGATTTTCTCTCTTTGCGCTCGCGGCCAAAGGCCTCGGTCGATCCGACCACCGCCAGCGCGAGCAGAGAGACCGCGATGATACCAAAAACTTTTTGCACTCTCATGAAGTCTCCTTCCGTCTGATATAACCTGCGCGCCCCGGCCGCCAAGCATACCGGGGCGCGTGGGAAATAGATCGTATTAGAACTCGGTGGTGAAACCGACGCGAATGATGCGGCCGTTCTGCCATGCCGCCGGATTCGGCGCCGCATTCGCAAACCCGCCATAGTTGCGCGTGCGCGACGTGCCGGCATTGGAGAAACCGATCAGGTCGCGGTAGGCATCCACGATGCCACCCTCATCCGGCCCAATCGGATTGAGACGGTTGAACAGGTTCTGCACTTCGAAGATGAGGCCGGCGCGCACACCGGAGGTCAAGTTGAAGAACCGGCGCATGCGCATATCGACGTTGAAGATTTCGGGATAGCGCTTGGAGTTGGTGAGCGGAACCAGATTGGAACCGGTCAGCGTCTGCGGCGTGTAGGGCATGCCCGTGCCGTATTGCGCCAGGAAATTCACGTTCCAGTTCTCCAGCAGCGGGAGGTTGCCCAGCTTCGGGCCTTCGCCCGCGCCGTAGTGGAAATCGAGGTTGAGCACCACGCGATGGCGCTGATCCCAATCCGCCGGGAATTCCACGCCGTCGATGATGTCGAGCGTGTCATAGGTGTCGCGTGGATCGGAGTGCGTCGCCTTCGCCACTTGAAAGGTGTAGGTGGCGTCGCCCGAGAAGAACCGGCCGGCGCGTTGCTGCAGCGACAGCTCCAGGCCCTTCACCGTGCCGTAGGTGTCGTTCTGATAGGTGAAAAAGGCGTTGCCGGCTACGTCGAACTCCTTCCGGATCTGCAGCAGGTTATCGATGTCTTTGAAGAAGCCGGTGACCGAGAACAGGGTGTTCAAGCCGAACTGTCGGCGAATGCCGAACTCATACTGAATCGTCTGCTCGGGCTTGAGGTTGGGATTGCCGACGATGGAGTTCGGGCTGTCGATGCGCTGGTTGACCTGGTTGAACACGTTGGTCAACTGCGGCCGCTGGAAGAAATGGCCATAGCTGAAGTAGAACATGTCGCGGTCAGTCACCGGGAAGGAGAAGCCGACACGCGGCAGCACGCTCCACTTGGTGGTCGGCGTATCGAAACGCGGCACGCCCACCGAAGTATCCTGCTCCGCCACTTGCTCGCCCTGGTCAAAGCGCTCGAAGCGCATGCCCAGGTTCACGATGGCCGAGCTGAACTCCATCTTGTCTTGAATGTAGCCCGCCTGCCAATTGGGGAAGACGGAGTAGGCATTGCCGAACAGGCCGCGGCCGTCATAGGGTCCGAGCAACTGCCGGCTCCGGTTCTTCAGCTCGAAATAGTTGGCCTCGAAGCCGGTCTTGATCTGGTGATTCTTGGTGACCTGACTGGTGAGATCGAACTTCAAGGAGTAGGTGGTCGAGGAACGTTTGTTGAAGCCGGAGCGATCATTCGCCCAATAACCGCCGTTGATATTCTGGCCGCGGAAGGGATGAGTGGCGCCTTCCAGGAACCAGGTTTGATTGGCATTGCGGCGGTCGGGGTCGTTGTTCAAATCATAGAGGCCGTCGCCGTCGTAGTCCTGGAACGGTTCGCCGGCGTCATAGTTGCCGTTGCTGTTCAAGTCGGTGAAGCGTTCCGCCGGGGTGCCGAAGCCGCGATAAGGTTCCATGAACTCCGGCACGCGAGCCTGGCCATAGAGCGCCACGATGCGATCATATTCCGCCACCCAGGCATCCAACTCTTCGAAGCTGGAACGCGAGCGGCCGTCCTGCCCGAGTTTCGGCAGTGAGCCGGAGAAGGTGTAGAAGCGGCCGACTTTCACTTCGTAGAAGGTCCTGGGATTGAGCGTGTGTGTCCAGTTCATGCTGAACTGGTTGGCGCGGAACTCGTTGCGCCAGTTGTGGTCGTAGCCCTTCCAATCATAGGGCTGCAGGTCTTCGTCGACGCGGCCGTCACCATCGTCATCGATGTCATTGAGCGCTTCTTCGTCGGTGCGGCCGTCGTTATCGTTGTCAATGCCCCAGGCAAAGTCACCCAGGTAATAGTTGGGGGCAAGATTGGTGTCCTCGTCGATGCGGCCGTCGCCATCGTTGTCGAGGCCGTCGAGCAGTTCTTCATCGCGAGTGCCGTCGTTGTCCTGGTCCACCAAGTCGCTGATGCCTAGGCGATGGCTTTCCGCCACGACGTCACGCACGTCGCGGCCAAAGCGGAAGGTCCACGGATGGGTTTTGTCGGAGTTGCCGCGGAAGCCGAAGGTCAACTTCTTGTTGGGCGCCATTTGCCAGAGCAGCTTGGATTCCCAGTTGTTGCGCACGGATTCCCGGTTGCCGCCCACGCCAAAGAGGCTGCCAAACAAGGTTTCATTGCGCAGCGCGTCCGAGGTGTTGAGCTTGGGGGATTCCTTGATGGCCGAATTGGCATTGAGGCGTGAAATGGCCTCGGGATGGTAATTGGCACGATCATCCATGCGGGTTTCGCCCTGCAGGAACAGCGTCATGTAGCCGGGGATCTTGAGGCCGAGTTGCGGCAGCAGGTTGGTGGTGATGGGTTCCGGACCGCCGATGCTGGCTTCCAGCCAGTCGAAGTTCTGCCCGCTTTCGCCAATGCCACTGTCGCCGATGCGGTCGGTCTGCATGAAAACGTGGCCGGAATATTCGCGTTTCGCCTCTTGCGTGTTGAGCAGGATGATGCCCGACTGCGCATTGCCGTATTCCGCATTGAAACCGCCGGAGATGATCTGCAGCTCGCTCAACGCGGAGCGGCCGACGGTCAAGCCGATGGTGCGGGTTTGCGGATCTTCGATGCTCACGCCGTCGACCAGGTAGGCGGCTTCACCGGCGCGGCCGCCGCGAATGTGCAGGTTGTTGCCCTGGCCCTGCGTGCCGGCGCTCAGCGCCACCGCATCATTCACGGTGGTGATCGGCAGCGACTGAATTTGATCGCTGGTGGAAACCTTGGAAGAGGCCGTGACGTCCTTTTGGATCAAAGGCCGTTCGGCGATGACTTCGACGACGTCGCCCAGTTGCAAGGTTTCGGAGGACAGCGCGAAATCCTTGGTGGTCGTCAAGTCCACCGAGACCCGCACCCCTTTATCCACAACCGCGGTGTAACCAATGATCGAAGCTCTGACATCATAAACGCCCGGCGGAACATTCAGAATGAAATACTCGCCGTTGATGTCAGTGGCCGCACCCAGGGTGGTGCCGACCAGGATCACGGTCGCCGAGGGCAACGGGAAACCCGTCTCTCGGTCGATTACCTTGCCAGCAATTTTTCCAGTAGTGCCGGCAAATACTGCGGCGGCGCCCACCAGAAGCATAGTCAAAATGACCATGACACTACGTAAACGCGCATGTTTCATAGGAAACTCCTCCGCAACGTTATTTTGGACCTACGAAATTTGGATTCGCCAAAGGGGAGATAAACTCACAGAATAAAATCACTTCACAACTCGCAGAGTCCCTCCAAGTGCAAAGACTGTACCATATACGGCCCCGTGTCTCACATGAACCTATCGCTGTCCTGGCGCGCAGGCATGCGGCCTTCTTCAGCCATAAGTCTTTGAATTTCGACCCGGGTTGACGCGAGATCCAGCAGCAGATTTCTTCATCAATTTTCCCGCTTCAGCGGCGGTGCAAATCTTTACCAGATTTGGGAAGGATTTTGCATAATTCAGAATTTCCTCCCGGACGGGAGTGGCGGCGGGAATCACGCGGACAAATCGATCTCTTCCACCAGGCAGGTGGGCGTACCGGAGATGAATACCATTCAGGCGTTCGCCATTCTCCTCCCGCGCGGACAAGCCAGCGGAGCAAGAGTGAACGCCGTTCAGCGCGTGTCGATGATGGTTTTCCAATCGGGCCGGGTTAATTCCCGCTCGTCGCTCGAATAAATCAGTTCATATTTGCCATAGCCATCGAGATCCGCGAAGATGAATTGCTTCCGGCCTTCTTGAAAATAGGTCCATACTTCATAAGGCTGGGCGTGCGTGCGCGCCGGAAAGCGTTCGACTTCATTGGGAATGCCGAATTTGATCGCCACCCGGCCGCGATCGGTTTGCCAGCCGGCGCTGAATCCCGCGGTGAATTGCTCATTGGCATATTGCACGCGCCGAAAATACTCCTCGCGAAATTCATTGACCGGTGTTGCCGGCACGGGATCGAAGCGCCGCCAAATCTGGCTGACGTAAGCGCGCTGTGCGGCCGGCGCCAACGACTTCAGCATCAGCTTGTCATGGTCGTTGAGCACGTACTGCATCTGCGCGACGTGCCGTTTGAACTCGCGCTCCGGCAACCCGGCAATCACCGAATCCGTGCCGCTCTCCGGCGTGCGCCCCTCGACGTAAAACGGCTTCGTCTGCGTCGCAACGGCGCCGGTGCTGCGCGCCCGCACGCGCACCGACAACGAGCAAACCGAATCCGGCAGCGTGCCGACATGAATTCCGCCGGCCTCGATGCTGGCCGCGCCGGGCGCGCGCCCCCACTTCGCCGGCAACGTGCGCAGCGACTCACCGCGGCCGTTGCGAATGGCGTACTGCACTTCGTAGCTGTCCGCCGCTGCGAGGTTGTAGATTTCGAAATAAAAATAGAGCAGCGGCAGGCTGCTGCTGAACGTGGCGCTGGCATGCGGCATGACGTTGAGGCCGTGCTTGGCAAATTTGCCGCCGGCGGTGTCCACCTGAATGCTGGTGGCCAACTGCAAATCGCTGAGCGCCAGCGTGTGCGGGGGCAGGGCGCGCGCCTGGAAACGTATCTCGGCGCGGCCGGCTCTGTGCGAGTGAAGATCGGTGAGCGTGAGGGCCAGCGTATAGAAGCCGGGCGCCAGCGGCAACTCGAATTGATTGGGCAGCACGCGCCCCGCAGTTTCCTCGGGGCTGCGCGCGGTGACGGATTGCGTCCATTCGTCGCGTAGCAAGACGTTGCCGGCGGTATCCGCGATCACCACCGAGGTGCTGCAGTCGCTCTGCCATCCTTGCGGCGCCGGGCGGAAGGTCAACTGTTCGAAGGGAATTTCGGAATAGAACTCTTGCAGCACCTGACCCGTGGCGCCGCGGAAGGAGGCGGTATCCAGGTAAAACAACAGCTCACCCCGGCTTCTGGCAGGCAATTCTGCGGCGGTGAGAGGCGGCGCGCAGACCAAAGTCAACAGCGCCAAACACGCGCGCCACCACTTGCCGGCGCCGCCGCGATTGCTCCCGAGGCAAGCACGACTGAACACCCATCCGCGCTTGGAAAAAGCCTGCGTGCTCCTGCGCGTTGATCTCTGAAAACGATCCGGCAGTGGAAAAAGCATTCTCGCAATGAATTGTTGCCATCCTTTGGCGGTCTGCATCGGCGCACGACTTGTTGGCATGGGAGAATTTCGCTTTCAGCGCGGCTCGCCGAACTCGTTGGCCAAAATGTGCGCGACGGTCTGCGCCAGCGCCCTGGTGTTGACGAGATTCACGGTGGCAGAGCCAACCCGCGCCGCCGCAACCAACGGGAAGCCGAACAAGGCGGCTTTGTAGGTGCTGCCGGAATAGAGAATCGCGCACGGTGTGCCGGCAAACTCTTCACTGTTTACATCGATCGCGCGGCTGGCATCACGAAAGTAGTTTTCGCTGAAGCGGTAAACGGTCCGGGTGTCCGGCTGTGGAATGACTTGATTGACCATGCCCTTGAGGTATTGGAAAATGGTGGTGCGCGGCACCTGGTAGCTGGTCGCCAAATCCGGGAAGCGGTCGTCGGCGCCCAGCAGCCAATCGACATTGAGGTCCGCTGCCTTGGCGCGCAGCACGTGGAAGTATTTGTAGCCCGTGCTGTTCGGCGCCAGATCGAGGCCGGTGGGCGATTTGCCCGAGAGTGATTGCAGCGGATCCGTGCCTGCGATCCAGAGATTGCCGCCCATGTCCAAATAGTCCTGCACCAGCCGTTCATTCAAACCCAAATTGCCGGCGGGGTTGGTGCACCAGATGATGGTGGAGAACGCGCCCAACCCGAGGCTCGGCGCGCCGGTGGCGTCGGTATCGCTGGGCATGGTCACGAACGGCGGCTTGCGCGTCGCGAAGCGGACTTGATAGTCCCAAAACGTGTAATTGCGATAGCCGGCGGCGATCATGAGCGAATCATAAAAGGCATCCGACGCCTGCTCGAGGCTGCCGTTGGGGTCATCATCCAGCAGCAGGATGCCGCGATCGAACGTCGGGCCGGCGACGTGCAAGCGCAAGCGCGCGGGCGTGGGATCCATGGTGCCGGTGTTGTCCACCGCGCGCACCTCCACGGTGTACCAGCCGTCGCGGAATTTGAAATTCACAAAAAACGATTTGGTGAATTGCCAGGTGTTGTCGAACAGGGGGCCGGCCACGCGGTATTCATACCCTTGAATGATGCCGTCGGCATCATTGCCGTGCCATTCCAGCCGCAGCTTGAAGGAGTTGTTTTGTGAGCCGTCGAGCGGCGTGGGCGCGAAGGCGGTTTCCGGCGGCTGGCTGCTGCCGAGCATGCCCTGCTCCGTCGGCTGGTTGTTGCAGGACAGCAGCAGGCCCGCGAGTGCCGCCAGCGCGCCGGCGGAGAAAATCGAGCGCAGCATTCGCAGCATGGTTTATTCCTCGAACACGAACTGAAACGTCAGTTGCACGGTGTTGTTGATGTTGAAGGCCGTGGCGCCCTCTTCAAAAGGCATCAGGGCCTCGTTGCCCAGCACCACCGAAAAGACTTGCGAGAAGAAGCGCGCCTTGGGGTTGAAGGGAATGTCGCTGACTTCGGTGCCGGTGGCCTTGCGCACGAATTCGAGCGTCCAGCGGCCGTTTTCGTGGCGGCCAAAGCAACGGATGTCGGCCGATCCTCCGCTCGGCGTTTGCAGCACGTGGCCGGGCACGGTCACCGCAGCTTTGGGCGCGGCATAAGCGCTGGTGGCCAGCGTCGCGGCCTCGGTCTCCAGGAGGAAGGACACGTTCTCACCGGCGTCAGAGTAAACCGGCGGCAGGCGGGGCGGGGTCGCGGCGGGATCGGTTTTCCAGGCAGAGCGGGGCCGGTCGTCACTCTGATCGCGCGGCGTGCGGTTGTCGTCGTAGTTCTCATCCCAGGTGTTGCGGTTGGTGGCGGTGTCGTTGTAGAAATTCAAACCATCCACGCGCACCAAGTAAGGCTCGAAGGTGCGGCCGCTTTGGAAGCCCTCGACGGTCATGTCCTGAAAGTAGCCCATGGGATTGGTGGCGGCGGCATCCCACAGCCAAATATCCGTGTCTTTAGTCAGACCATACCAATACAGCAACAGCCAGTCGGAACCTTGCTCATTACGTGACCAGCGCGAGTCAGCGGGATTGAAAGTCCAAGTCTTGCGGCTCAGACTCTTGCTGGCATCCGGCCAGGTTGCCAGAAAGCCGACGTACGCCACGTCCAGCGTGTCCTGCCGGGCCGTGTCGATTTGAGTTTCCTGCCACCACAGCGCTTTGAACTCGATCAACAAACCCTCCGCCGGCAGATTTACTCCGCCGGTTTTGGCATCGAGAAAAACACGATAGCCGGTGGACTTTTGCCAGACTTCATCGAGACCGCGGCCATCGAGCACCGGGCCTTGCTTGACAAAGGGGGCGTAAAGTTCCTGCGGTTGCTGCACCGCGGTGGGCAATTCCCCGCTGCCGCAACCCAGGAACAAGGCCGCCATCCCCAACGGCCAGCTCATGACGAACCAAAATTTGCGGAACGCCGACATGGCGGTAACTCCGAGTTTTCTTCCTGCTGCGGCGGGGCGCCGGGCTGTTCTCGCTGCCGGGCGGCGCCGCTGCAGCACACCGGTGATAGTTAGAACTCCAGGGCAAGGGTAAAGCGCTGCGCCGTTTCGAGAAAGCCAAAGTCAGAATAGGCATAATCGAGGCGGCCGCGCACGCCGGAAAGCCCGAAGGCGGCGCCGGCGCCAAACGAGAAGCCTTCGAACGGCTCATCGACTTTGTCGAGTTTTTCCAGCTCCAGGTTGGTGCGATAGCCGGCGCGCAACGCGACCAGCTCTTTCAGGTTGTACTCCAATCCCAACGCGAGCTGTTCGATGTTGTCATTGGGATGGTTGCCCTGCACGGTGACAACCAAGCTGTTGGACTCGTTGCGATGGAGGTCCATCATCGCGCCGAGACGGAAATCGATGGGCAGGGAAAATTGCTCGCGGAAGTATTTGGCGTCCGGCCCGAAATTGCTGATGTTCATCCCGAATTTCATGCCGCGCACGCCGATGTCGAACAACGTGCCGAGATCGAGCGCCATGGTGCTCACCCCGGCGCTGCCGAGATATTCGCGGATGTACTTCACGGTGCCGCCGAAGGAAAAGCGGTTGGTCAGCCGGCGCGCAAAGGTGGCGCCCACCATCCAGTCGCTGGCGTTGAAATAACCGCCGGTCCAGCCCTGATAGGGCAGGGTGACTTTCATGTCGCCGGTGGAAAGCATGCCGATCTGCACGCCCAGCACGCCCACCCCCGCCACCGGCAGAATAGCCGCGCCAAACTCGTAGTTGATGTCCGCCGGCCATTCCACGTGGCTCAGCAGCACCGCTTTTTGGTCGAGAGCGGTGAGGCCAGCGGGATTGTAGTAGATCGCGCTGGCATCATTGGCCAGCGCCACAAAGGACTCTGCCATGCCGACGGCGCGGGCGCCCACGCCGATTTTGAGAAACTGCATGCCGGTGGTGCCCACCTTGCCGCGGCCGGCGGTGTCGCGCAGCTCGAGGTCACGATCCTGCGCCAGCACGGCGGCCGCCGGCAGGAGTGCGGCGCACATGAGCAGAACGATTTTCTTCGCAACCATGACAAGCTCCCTTAGTAGATGACCGCAAATTTGCCGACATACGTGCCTTGCGCCGAGGTGACGGAAAAGAGATACACGCCGCTCGCGATCGCCTGGATGTTGCGCGTCACCATGTTCCACGATTCGCTGTGCTTGATCGCGCTGCGGCCGGGATAATCGTGCTCGAGCGTGGCCAGCAAATCCCCCGCGAGCGAATAGATGCGAATGGTGCACTGCGGCGGCAAGTTGGTGAAGTCGATGCGCCGGTCGGTGTCGGCGGTGCCGCGCTCCCAGCCGATCTCCGAATAACTTTCACTCAGACGGTAGGGATTGGGCACCACCAGCACTTCGCTGAGGGCTCGCGTGCCGTCCGGTCCGGCGGAAGGCGCCACTTTTTTCAGATTGATGACCGGGCTGCTTTCCAGCGATTCCAGGCCGGTCGGCCCGTAGCCGCTGTCGAACGCCGTTACCGCGTAGTACAGAAACTCACCGTTGGTGAGGCCGCGATCCACGTAGGTGTACCACACTTTGCCGGTGGCGGCATCAGTGGCGGGATTCAGCGCGCTGTAGCCGAAATCATAGCCGAAGCCGTCGACTTGATCATATTCGCCCAGCATTTCCATCTCATTCAACACGCCGCTGCGGCTGCGGTAGATGCGATAGCCCTGAAAGTCCTGCACCCGGCTGAAGCGATCGACCGTGCTTTCGGCCGAATTGTCCCAGCGAATAGTGACGGTTTTGTCGCTGGGAATGATTTCCATGTTGGGCGCGGGCGGCGGCGGTGGCCCGGAAAAATCCGGGATGCCATCAGCCGGCGGATTGTCATACACGTCGCGCGCCCAGCGGGCGTTGATGCCCAAATCATCGAACTCGTCGTTTTCGCCTTCCGGCGTGCCGCCCAGGTAAGCCAGCGTGAGCTTGAGCGTGCTGTCCGGCGGCACCTCGAACGGACCGAAGGAGAGAAAGTAGCGCGTGTCCATGCCGGAGGGATCAATGCCCGGCGGCGGATTCGACTGCGTTTGATCGGGATCGATCTCGCCATTCGACATGATGCGATACTTCTTGGCATCCGTGTCCGGGTGGCCGGAATAATCGAACGGATTGTTGGGATTGGTGGGGCCCCAGTCCGTGGGCGGATCCCACCAGTTGTAGGAAATGGTTTTGGGATCCGGGAAGAGCACGCGCACACCGGTCACGCCCGGGGTCGCGCCGTTGTCGCCGTCATTGTCCTTGATCCACGCGACGTTGACGGTGTCACCATCATCATTCACCCGCAAAAAGCCGGTGATGTCATCGGCATAGTAATTGGGGAGAGTCGTCAAGCCGCAATCGCCGTCAATGTAAACGCCCATGTAAAGCTTCTTGAGGGTGCGCGGCCGGCCAAGCGAGCGGGAGATGTTCTCGATCAGATAATCGAAGATGACAAAATCCTCCGCGTAGGAATAGCTCCAGGCATAACTCTTCTGCGTGACCTTGATGCCCAGCGGCTTCTGATGGCCTTCCCAGGCAAAAGCGGTATTGGTGTCGGTGTACACCGCAACGAAGTCCTGCTCGGAAATGGCATCAGGACTGAAGTTGGGCGCACCTGGGCGGTTGGTGAATTCGAGAATCGAGTCCGACTCAGAGAAGCCGGGGAACAGTTCGTTCCATGATTGCCAGCCGTCGAAGCCGAAGGAAACCAGCGTGTCCAGGCCGCCCTCCGGTTTATCGACCAAAGCGCCGATCCAAATCGAGCCGACGAAGAGATACTCGATGTTCGAGTTGGCGGGGAATTCGCAGCTCGGCCGTTTGCCGCGCGAGCCGAACTCGCCGAAATTGGTGACCGACAGCCAGATGTTGCCCACCTGATGGGCCTTGGTTTGGGTGAATGGCGGCAGCGCCATGCTCTTGGCCGGCGCCGACTGCCGGCCGCGCTGGGCAGCCTCATGCCGGGCTTTATCACCGGCGAAGGCCAGCCCGGCAGCCACACTCAACAGCAACGTCAACAGGAGAGTCTTTTTCATATCAACATTCCTTCTTGCGCCACCGGCCGTGCCACCCCTGCCGGTGGATCGATGAGTGGATGGTCTTACCATTCGAATGCCAGACCCATGAGAATATTGCGGCCGGGCGTGAACGCCGAGGGGTTCAAATCCTGCGGCCGGTAGAAGGCCAGCACCTGGCCGGTTTCTTCGTAGATCGCGCGGGCGTTGCGGCGGTTGGTGAGGTTTTTCACTTCGAGCAGCACCGAGGTTTTCAAGCCCCAGTAGCGGAAATCTTTGTTCGCGCGCACATCGACCCAAGTGCGATAAGGCAGGCGCGCCGAGTTGCGGGTGGTAAATTGATCGCTGGAGCGGCCGGAGGGCGTATAAGGCTTGCCCGACTCAAAGCGCCAAACCATGTTCACACCCATGTCGGCCGGCAGGCGCACGCCGAAGAAGGACGGCCGCGCGCCCGAGTTCACCCGGAAATCGAAGTTGACGTTGAGCGAATGCCGCACGTCCCAATCCAGCGGCCACTCGCGAATGGGGATGGGCTGGCCGCGCGCGCCGAAGTCGTAACCCTGGCGATAGCTCGAGCTCTTGCCGGTGGCATAGGCCAAAGTGTAGTTGATGAAGCCGGAGGTGAAGTGGCTGTAGCGTTTCTCCAGCGAGAACTCCAGGCCGCGCGCGCTGCCGAAATCGCGGTTGATGTAGACGCTGTAGGTGAAGGGATCCCGGCCGCGGGTTTCGGTGTTGAGCAGGCCGTTGTAGTCTTTGAAAAAGGCGGTCGCGCCCAACCGCACTTCGTCGCCGAAGGCATGCTTGACACCCAGCTCATACTGTGTGGTCTCTTCCGAGCCGAGATTGGGATTGCCGAGCAACTGCAGCGCGCCGGAGGATTGCGTATCCTGAATAAACAGGAATTGATAATCCACCTGCTGGGTGAAGCGGCCGAATTGAAAATAGAGAATGTCCTTGTCGGTCACCGGGTGTGAAATGCCGAGGCGGGGATTGAAGGTGATTTTGACTTTGCGGCCGAAGAGATCGGTGCCTTCATCCACTTTGTCTTCCACCTGCGTGCCCGGCGTCCACAGGTCCCAGCGCATGCCAACATTGACGATCAGGCTTTCGTATTCGATTTTGTCCTGCACATAAAACGCGGCATTGGCGGGCGTGCGCGTGTAGAAATCGCGGAAGGCGCCCAATGCCGGCCACGGTCCGTCGTCGATGGGCGTACCGCCGGTTGCCGGATCCCAGCGCTCGTTGTAGCGATAGGGATACTTGATCTCGCCCAGGAACATGTCGTAGTAGGCCAGCTCGAAGCCGGTTTTGAGCTGGTGGCGGCGGTGCAACTGGCTGGTCAAGTCCATTTTCATGGACGACGTTTTGGTGTGGCGATGGTGGTAGGTGCCGCGCGCCGGGAAGCCGGCTTCGTAGAAACCATCCTGATCATCATCGCGCACAGTGACGCTGCCGAGATCGAGGTAAAGCTGGCGCACCTCCGGCGGCAACAGGCCGCCGGGCGTGAGCAGGTAGTCCTGGTCGGAATAACTCAGCACGAGATCATAGAACGTCTTGTCGCTCAACGTGTGCGTCCATTTCAGCGAATGGCCGAAGGAACGCTCGTCGCGCTGCCAGAAATTCTCCGGAATACGGGAGAAGGCGTGATTGTACTCGTCGTAATAGCTGCGATCGGTTTGATAGCTGTAGGTCAGCTTCATGCGCGGGGAGAAACGCACGCTCAAATTCGTGAGGGAATTGTAGCGGTTGTCCATGCGATTGGGCAGACCGAGGCGCAGCAGATTCAGGCCCAGCAGGTTCAGCTCGCGGGTTTCTGCGGAGCGGTCCTCGCCGGTGGGCGCATAGTAGGCGAGATCGAACGGCGAGGTGAGATCGGTGAAGTTGCCCGAGCCGGCAACGAAGTAGGTGATTTCCTGCACCGGCAATTTGATTCCCAGGCGCGGCAAGAGGTGCGTGGTGAGCGGCTCCGGCCCACCGAAGCTGAGTTCGAGGCGGTCGGTGTTGTGCGAGTAGGTCCGCAGTTGCGTGCCGTCACCGTAGGGGGTTTTGAAACTGCCGGTGCCGAAATCGTCGGTCAGATACATCAAACGGCCGGTGTGCCGCGCGCCGCCCTCTTTGGTGACGACGTTGACGATGCCCGACATGGCGTTGCCGTATTCGGCATTGAAACCGCCGGTGATGACTTCCACCTCCGAAATCGCGTTGGCCGGAACCGACAAGCCGCCGCTGCGCGCGGTCAACTCATCCACCGGATTGGAAGTGAACTCGCCGACTTGCTCCGCGGTGGTGCGGGTGGCCTGGTTGAAATGCGGGTCGCGCGAAGACACGCCGTCGACCACGTACAACATTTCGCCGGTGCGGCCGCCGCGCACGTTGATGTGCAGGCCTTCGCCCACCACGCCCGGCTGGCGCGCGACCAAATCGCGCACATCCGCGACCGTCGGCATGTTCGCGATCCGCTCCGAATTCAGGCGATGCGAACTGAAGGTTACGTCCTTCTCGATGATCGGCCGGTCAGCCACCACGGTCATGCCTTCGCTGATTTCCAACACGGTCGGCAGAAGCGAGAAATCGACTTTGGTGGTCAGGTCGGCTGCCACTTTCACTTTGGTCACGGTCAACGATTCGAAACCGATCACGGTGGCGCGGACGGAATAGGTGCCGGGCGGGACCTGCAGAATGAAGTAGTAACCGCTGCGATCGGCCGCGGCGCCCATGGTCGTGCCGACGATCATGACGCTGGCGCCGGCCAGGTGCTCGCCGGTCTGCTTGTCGAGGATGCGGCCGGCAATCTTGCCGGTGGTTCCGGCAAGAAGCAAACTGCCAGACGACAGCAACACCAGCGTAACGGCGGTAAGCGTGCGCATGATTTGTTTCATTGCTCAACCTCCACTCTCTTGGAGCGATTTGCGACGCATGCGAAAAATCCGGGGGCGGGCAGCGGCCTCGTCCGCCCGCTCGCGCAGGCAGTCTCTTGATCCGCGTTGCCGGCCGCGGGCGTCAAGCCAGCCTCACTCTTTCACAAATCAAAAACCGTAGCTGATTGCAAAGGTAATTTCGTTGAATCTCTGCTCGGTGGTGGAAGGCCGGTCGTTGTAAAAATCGCCGGAGTCGAGCCACCATTCCATCTCCCGCCTGCCGCGTTCGAAGGCCGCCTCCACACTCCAGGAAGCTTTGCGCAGGCCAATGCCGAAGGTCATCACGTCGGCTTGAATTTGCTCGCCCAAGTAGCGCCCCTGGAAGTAGCGATCCTTGTAAGGGCTGGGATCGGTGTAGAATCCGAGACGCAGAGGAAACTCGGCCCAACGCGTGGCCGCGAGATATTCCAGCCCCAGGTGAATCGCGTTGCCGTCGAGCAGGCCGGCATCCTGCTTCACGCCGTCAATGGAGACCTGGGCATCGGCCCAGGGTTTGGCTTCATAATCAAACGCCAGCGTCAACCGCGGCTTCGGCTTGAGGGCGATGCCCAGGGTGTAAAACAGAGGAATATCCAGTTTAAACTCGTTGAGCTGGTTGGCCGGTGTGTCAAAGGTTTCGCCGGGTTCGCCGGTGTTGAGGCCGCCGGTATTGAAATACACGAATTCGCGCTGCTCCGCAATCTTGAACTGCCAGCCGGGCGTGAACGTGGCGCCCAGTGCCAGCCATGCGGTCGGCCGGGCTTGCATGCCGACGGTCGCAAACGAGCCGGAGTACGATTCCTCGTCGCCAAAGGCATAGAAGACTGTTTCATCGAGAAACGTGGACTTGAGCTCGAGTTTGTACTTCGAAAAACCATCAAGCACATGAAAGCTGGCACCCAGGCTGAGCTGCGGCAGCAGGTCGACGGCCAGCGCAGGCGTCAAGGCGTAGAGGCTGCCGGAAGGGATTTCCACCTCGGCGTACGTGCCGGCGGGATAGACATAGAAGGTGTCGGTAGTCTTTTGCGCCAGCGGGCTCATGCGATGATAGGCCGCACCTGCCGTCACCCGGCGCTCGCCCAAACTGAAGGAATAGGCTGCGCCGGCAAACGTGGGCAGCAGCCGGGGATCAATCTCCGATACGACTTTGCGGCCGGCAAGAGATTGCACGCCAACCTCCTGGCCGTTGAGATTGAAACTGCCATTGAAAGAGAGGTCGAGGCCGGACAATTGCGTCAAGCCGGCGGGATTCCAGACCATGGCATCCAAAGAACGGGAACTGGCGGCGTAGGCGCCACCCATTCCCAGGGCCGCTGCACCCGCCCGACGGAAGTTCAGCTCGAATTGCCGGTCACGTGAGCGGGCAAAGAATCGCTGCGAGACGATGCCGAACGCATTGTCGGGGTCTTCGAACTGTGCCAGCACGCGCCACGGCAGGAGCGGCATCAAAATGCACAGCAGGACTGGTAATTTGATTTTGTCCATAGAAACTTCCCAAAAGAAAGTCAAAATTCGTTGCAACCTTTTCTGTGGGCAGTTCGTCTTACCAGCGGAAACGAAAAAGCCTGGCGTAACGCCCGGCTTCCTTCATTGCAGCATAAAAAGGAAGCGGGGCGAATCCAAAAGGCGGCTTCGTTTTCGCAGAACTTGAGGCTATCGACGCTTGACTTGGCGGTCCGTCGGTAGCCTTTTTTGTTTTGCTGCAGAAAAAGCGGCACAGCGTTGCAAGCTGAAAAATCTGAAAACGGTATTACACCGGCGCGGGCGAAACATGCTCCTCACCCAACTGCATTTTGGCTAAGAAAGAGCCTTTGCTCGCAACGGCGCTGCAACGAACAGGCTGCTGCCATCAGAATTTATGGATCGGAATTTCTATGCGTCCTGCAACTGCAAACGAGGCGGGGAAACTGCACTGAGTAAAATCGCACAGCCTTGCTTTTCGCGTGGCGTGTTTATAGCAAAATTTGCCCGCATTGTCAAGACAAATCTCTGTGCAACTCAAAGCTTTTGCGCGATCCCTGCCACCTCTCCTCTTGCCTCCCGTCGCCCTGCCCGGTCGTTTCACCATGCTTCATACCCAGAGCTTGTGCGAAAATGCTCAAATCCTGGCTGAGCCGAGGTTCCGAAAACTTCGAGTGTCGTGGCAACATGGACAAGCTTCCCAATTGACTGGGTTGTTTCGATCGGTTGGAAAGATGCATTTGCTTCCAAAGCAACGATTTCACTCAACCGGAACGACACCTCGTTCCAGGCAAGTCGAAATCACCCGCTTAATCCGCGACGGTGAAGCCGATTCCCCGCAGTTTTTCCAGCGTCGCGGGGGCCCTGCCGCCCGCGGCCACGCGATAGTTGGCAAACTCCCGGCGATAGTTGTAGTCGTGGCGCAGTTTGTCGAACCAGCGGCCCTGCTCGTCCGGTGTGGCATGCGGGTCGGCAAAGCCCTGGCGCAGGCGGGCATCATCTGCGCGGATATCATACGCCCGGCGAACGACGGCCTGCAGTTGGCGTTCGACGGTGGACTGCGCTGCTTCTGCCGTTTCAATGCGGGGCGCAGTGACCGGTGGCACAAAAGGCGCCGCGTTCCAGGCCGGAGTCACTCCGAGGAAGCGACAGGCAGCTTCATAGATCATCAGCGTGGCGCGCAGCTTGCCTTCGAAGGAATATCCGGCAATGTGCGGCGTGGCCAGCGTCGTGCGCCTCACCAATTCCGCATCAATCTGCGGCTCACCCTCCCAAACATCGAGGATCGCGCCGGCAAGCCGGCCGCGCCGCAGACTCTCTTTAAGAGCGCGATTGTCAACCACCGGCCCGCGCGCGGTGTTGATCAGCAGGCCAGGGGGCCGCATTTGCCGCAGAATTTTCTCATTGATGAGATGAAAGGTGGGATCAGGACCGTTGTGCGTCAACGGCGTGTGCAGAGTGAGAATATCCGCTTGCAGCAATTCGCCGAGGGGAAGAAAGGCAGGGGTGGCAGACTCAGCAGATTTTTTTTCGGCACGGGCGCGCGGTGGGTCGTTGAGCAAAACTCGCAAGCCCAGCGCGCGCGCCTTTTCAGCGACCCGGGAGCCGACATTGCCGACACCGACAATGCCGATGGTCAGCCGCGTGAGCGCAAGCTCCCGCTGCACGGCCCAATGCAGCAATGCGCAGCAAACATATTCCGCAACGGCGTTGGCGTTGCAGCCGGCAGCCGTGGCGAATGGTATGTTCCGCTGCTGCAGGTATTCGCTATCGACGTGGTCCGCGCCAATAGTCGCCGTGGCCACGAACTTCACCGGCGTGCCGTGCAACAAGCCGGCATTGACCGGCGTGATCGAGCGCACCAACAGCAGGTCCGCCTCCTGCAGAACCGCAGCCGTAATGGCCCGGCCGGACAGGAGACGAACCGTGCCCAGCGTCTCGAATGCGGGCTGGACAAAAGGAATGTTCTCGTCAGCAACGATCTGGAGCATGACAGATGCGCGTGAAGGATGCCTTCAAGTGCCGGTCAGTGCAAGCCCTGCGGCCAAAGCAGAGCAACCTTCGAGTTGGCGAGAAATCAAGGTGATTAGAACCGGCCGCCGAAGCCGCCCCGGCCGCCACCACCGCCACGACCACCGCGGCCACCGCCCGTGCCCCGGCCACCACCGCCACCGCCGCTGCGCTTGTCGGTCTTGGGACGGGCTTCGTTCACAATCAAGGAGCGGCCCTGCAATTCCTTGCCGTCCATCTCCTTCATCGCCGCCATGGCCTGCGCCTTCGAGGGCATCTCGACAAAGGCGAAGCCGCGGGGCTCTCCGGTAAACTTGTCCTTGATTAGCGTCACCGAAGTCACCTCGCCATGCGCTGCAAAAGCATCGCGAAGCTCATCTTCCGTCACCGACCGTGCGATGTTGCCTACGTAGATGTTCACGGTACCAGACTCCATAGATTAATAGGTCGCCACTCGTCTGCGGAGGCGAGTGGATGAATCAGCCCGCATTCTCGGGTTACATCGCGACGCGTCGGTGCAACTGACCCGCGAAACAGGTCGGGACGAACTGATGAGCGGGAGTGGGTTAGATCTCGTTGCGGCATGCGGTGCAACGGCCGCCGGCTCATCAATTCACAAGCAGCCCGGCAGCCGCAACGTTTCTTAGCTAAACAGAACTTCGATATCCTCGGCGCTCAGTTGCTTGAACAAACCGGCATCGGTCGTGATCAAATCCGCGACAATGGCTCGTTTCCGTTCCTGCAACTGCAGAATCTTCTCTTCGACCGAATTGCGCACAATGAGCTTGTAAGCGAACACATTCTTCTCCTGGCCGATGCGGTGCGTGCGGTCGATCGCCTGCGCCTCTGCCGCAGGATTCCACCACGGGTCATACAAAATCACATAATCCGCCGCCGTCAAATTCAGGCTGAAACCACCGGCCTTGAGGCTGATGAGAAACACCCGCGTCTTGGGGTCATTCTGAAACCGGTCGACCTGCGCCTGGCGGTCACGCGTGTGGCCGTCAAGATAGGCGTAGGGAATGCCCTGTTCGTCGAGCCGGCGGCAGATGATCCGCAACATACGCACAAATTGGGAAAACACCAAGACTTTATGATCCTCGGCCAAAATGTTTTCCAGCAGGTCATTGAGCGCGTCGAACTTGCCCGACACCGGCGCCACCTGCTGGTCGATCAGCGATGGATGGCAGCAAATCTGCCGCAACCGCACCAGCCCCTCCAACACGTACATGCGCGAACGCTCCAGCCCCTGCAAATCGATCTGGTGCATCACGTGCGCGCGATAGTAATCGCGCCAGCGCTCGTAGAGCTTGCGCTGCTCCGGCAGCATGTCGCAGTAGAAAAGATTTTCGACCTTGGCGGGCAGTTCCTGCGCCACCTCCTGCTTGGTGCGGCGCAGAATGAAGGGGAAGATCATCCGGCGCAGCAGGCCGGCCGCGGTATGATCGCGCTCGCGCTCGATCGGCCGGGCAAACGCGTTGCGGAAATAATTCAAACTGCCGAGCAGGCCGGGATTGAGAAAATTGAACTGGCTCCACAACTCCTGCGTGTTGTTCTCTACCGGCGTGCCAGTGAGCACCAGGCGGTGGCCGGCCTGCAGGATGCGCGCGGCCTTGGCAGTCTGTGACAGCGGATTCTTGATGTGCTGTGATTCATCGAGAATGGCATAATGAAACCGGACGTTTTGCAGAAACTCGATGTCACGGCGCAGAATGCCGTAACTCATCAGCACCACGTCATAGCCGTCGAAATTCTTGGCGCGGCGGCGGTCCATGCCGGCGTGGGTCAAAACCTGCAGCGCGGGCGTGAAGCGCTCCAGCTCGTTTTGCCAGTTGAACAGCGCCGAGGTTGGGCACACGATCAAGCTCGGCGTGGTGATGCCGCGGTTCTTCTCGCTTTGCAGCAGGGCGAGCGCCTGGATGGTTTTGCCCAAACCCATGTCGTCCGCCAGACAGCCGCCGAAGCGGAATTCCTGCAGGAAGTAGAGCCAGTCCAGGCCGCGTTTCTGATACAGGCGCAGCGTGCCGCGGAAGCGCTTGGGCAGCGGTTGCGATTGGATGCCCTTGAAATTGCGCAGCCGCTCCAGGCTTTCCCGATAGGTCTCGTCGGTTTCCCTGCTGTCCGCCTCCTCGAGCAGAGCATCGATGAGTGTGAGATGATGGCGTGAGACCTTGACCCGGTCGCTCTCGATTTCACCGAGGTTGAACATGTGCGCCAGGCGCTGCTGCCAGTCCTCCGGCAACAGGGCCGTGCTACCGTCGCTCAGCTTGACGTAGCGGGTTTGATGCACCAGCGATTTGCGCAGTTCCTTCAGCGAAAGCGCAATGCCGTTGAAATCGATGCCGAGGCGGCAATCGAACCAGTCGATTTCGGTATTGACCGCCATGCGCAACTGCGGTTGCGCGCGGTTCACGCGAAATTGTTTGAGGCGGCCTTCCCCGTAGACCACGAACCCTTGCGCGATCAGCTTGGGCAGCTCGAACAACAGCCAGTCCAGCGCCCGGCTTTCACGCAGCACGAACTCGCCCGTGGTGCTTTGCCGCGCGCCGGAGGCGACCAGCGCTTCGCGAGCCTCCATTTCCGCCGGGTGATTGCGGCGCACGCGCAGGAAATTCAGGCCCTCGCCGTGATGCAACAACAGTTCCGCACCTGCGTCCGCGGCCATCGCCTCTTCCGGCATCTGGCATTCCACTTCCTTGCCGCCATAAACGAAAGCCAGGCGCACCAGCAGGTTGTCATACTGTTCACTCAGATGCAGGCTTTTCTCGGTGAAGTCGTCGATCACCGGGATGTTTTCCGATTGCGGCAGCACAAAATGCGGGAGCAGTCCGGGAACGCGCTCAATGGAGGCAAAGAACTCGCCCAGCTCGGACTGCGGCACGCGCAACTCCGCGCTGCTGCCCGCGAGCGAAAGCAGAAACTCGCGCGGCGGATTGCCCTCCAGCTTGATCAGCTCGTCTTCGTGCACCACCCACGCGGGCTGCGTGCTCAACAACCGCGTGCGCGGGCCAATCACCAGGATTTCATGGTTGCGAATGAGCTCGGGGCGCAGCAGGATGCCGTTCTCCACATTCTCCAGACGAATCTGAAAGCGGCTGGGCGTGGCTTCCACTTGCAGCGGCCGGACGCGCTCGAGGTCATCCTGCCAGAAGAACTCGCTGTCGCGCAGCAAGTCGAACAGCATGCCGATTTCCGCGCCGTAGCCCAGGCTGTAGCCCAGCCGATCGTTGTAGCTGTTGAAGGGGTATTGCGGCGCGATGTACTTCTTTTCGCCATAGTTGTCCAGCATCATCAGCGCCAGATTTTCGCGCTGCGTGCAGTTCACGCGGTAATACGGCTGCTCATGAATGGAAGTGGGATAGGCCGCGCCATAGGACCCGTCTTTGCGCCGGCGGCTGCGATACGGAATGATCTGCCATTCCTGCGGCCGCAAGCTCAAGGTGAAGTAAACGCCCCAGCCCTTGCGTTCGGTTGCCGGCGCCAGGTGCAACGGCGCCGCGTTCTTGCCGGGATGATGAACGTTGGTGATCACCTCACGCCAGCTTTTGGACTCCGGCGCAGCCGTCAGCTTGCCGTTGCCGTTGGATTTCTTTTCTGATTGACTCACATAGTCTGGAGAGGCATAGTAGTCTCGCGCCTGCAGCAACGCCGCCACCACATGCCCGCAAGTCGTGGGATACGAGCAGGTGCAACTCGTGACGAACTGGTTGTCATTGCGCTGGATCGAGACGAGCTGGGCCGGGAAATCATTCACCCGGGCGGAGAAAAAGTCGTCGTCCGTCTCCAGCAAACTCACGCGTCCGGATTCATACCAGCGCCTGCCGCGCCGGTAAGCCTCTTGACTGGCCAATCCGAGTATTTCACCGTTTTTGATTTGCATCAAGCTGAAATAAGAGATCGTCTCTGTCTTGCTTGCGGTCCAGGCCCGGCCCGGGTGTGCAGCCGCAGTCACCTCGAGGTGGCAGCGCTCCTCATGCCGGCGAATCGGAAATCAACAATTGGCGGCCGCCGCTGCTGGAGATGCGGACCGGCATTTCGTAAACCGCCTGCCGCATCATGCAGAGGTTACTGGCGTGATCGCAGAAATAGTACACCAACTCCACACGCAGTGCCGCCACCTCGCCGCTTGCAGAAACCTGCAGCGGCAGCGCCACCTCCGCCTGCGGCTGCGCCAGTGTCACGCCGGCGGTGCGCAGGCGCAGGGCCTGGTTGCGGCTGCGCGCCAAAATCTGCAGCGGCGAACCTTCATTGAACACACTCGCCGGGGGCAAATCGATCCGGATTTGCAGCGTTGCCTCACCCGGCTGCAGGTTTTGCTCGGGCAACCGTTGCACCGGCGTGCCCATCACCACCAGATGATCCGCCACCGGCAAGGCTTGCGGTTTGAGCCGCAGCGTCGCCGTGGTTTTCGTGTGCAGATCCACCACTCGCACCGCATGATTGTTGGTGTCGGCCACGTAAAGCCTGCCCTGCAACACCGCCAGACCCGACGGCTCGCAGAAGCGGGCGGCCGCGCCGTTCTCCAAACCGGGCTTGCCGTCGCCCGCCAGGGTTTTGCAGAGGCGCAAATTCGGATCCAGCACTTTAATCTTGTGATTGTAAGTGTCGGCGAGCAACACCTTGCCGTCGTGGAAGCATACGCCCAGCGGATGCTGCAGCCGCACGTTGTCGTCGCTGCCGTCATGATCGCCGAATTGAAACAGATCGCCGCCCACCAGCGTGCCGACCTTGTCGGTGCGCAGATCGATCTGGCGCACGGCGGAGATTTCACTGTCGGCAATAAACAAGCGCAGCAATTGCCTGCCAATCACTTCACCGGTGATGCCGCTGGGCTGCGCAAACGCGGCATTCAGGCGCTCGCCGTCACGGCGGGCTTCATGGCCGCTGCCCGCAAACGGCTCCAGTCGGTTCGTCTTCAGATCGATGGACCAGATCTGGTGCGGGCCAGCCATCGCGAGGTAGCCGGTGTCGCCGTAAATGAAAATATCCCACGGCGAATTAAGCGCAATCTTACGGCCGGCACCACCGCGCTGGCCGTAGCCGCCTTGCTCGCCGGTGCCGGCAATGGTCGTCACGCTGCGCGCGCCAAAGTCTACCCGGCGAAGCAAATGATTGTCGGTGTCGCAGACAATCAAATCTTCCCCATGCCACGCCAGACCCTGCGGATGGAAGAAATGGGCGGTCTCGAAATCGCCGTCGGCATTGCCCGCCAAACCGCTGCCGATGATCTCTTGAATCGTGCCGTCCGGGCTGCACACAATGAGACGATGATGGCCGGAATCCGCGATCACCAAACGCTGCGTGCGCGCCTCGGCAATGATCTTGCCGGGAAAATTCAACAGGGCCTCCGGCCGGTCGGGCTGCTCCAGCACCAGCGGCAGCGGCGAGTTGTCCAGCTTTCCCTCTTCCTGAAAGACTGCCAGGCCGACTTCGATGTAGTTGTCCAAAATCTCGCGATTGCCCTCACCGGAAAAAACACCGAGCAAGTAGCCGGTCGGATCAATCATGACGAGCGTCGGCCAGGCCCGCACGGTGTAGGCCTGCCAGATCTTGTAATCCTGATCCACCACCACCGGATGCTCGACCTCATAGCGCAGAATCGCCTGGCGAATGTGCGCCGTTTCCCTCTCGTTGTGAAATTTCGCCGAATGCACACCGATGACCACGAACGGACGGCCGGCGTATTTCTCCTCGAGATATTTCAGATCCGGAATCACGTGCAGGCAGTTGATGCAGCAGTAGGTCCAGAAGTCCAGCAGCACGATTTTGCCGCGCAGCTCAGCGAGCGCGAGCGGCCGGCCGGTGTTCAACCAGGGCGCCTCCGCGGGAAACTCCGGCGCTTTGATTTTCACTTTGGTGCGAACTTCGCGGATTTTCTCACGGATTTGGGAATGTAACGCCAGGCGGTCGGCTTCAGAGCGAATTGGGGTCATGAGGATCGAGCTTTCGGTTCGGCTTGCGCAGTTTTGCCTGAAACTCTCTGCTGCTGAGCAAGTGGCGGAAAATAGGC
Source organism: bacterium (assembly GCA_023150945.1). Taxonomy (NCBI): domain Bacteria; species bacterium. The sequence continues at coordinate 91,008 of JAKLJX010000025.1, forward strand.
AAATTGCCGCAGAGATACAAGCAAGAATTCCGTCAAAAAGGGTTGCGTGCGAATCGGCAAAAGGGATTGTTTTTGTTGAAATGAAAAAGCGGCAGCCCACCGGGCGTGCCGCTTGGCAGCTCATCTTGGTTGAATGTTTCGCGCGATTAGTGCATGATCTTGCCGCCATACCCACCCTGCTCAATTCCTCCCGTTGCGGTCGAGGCACACGCTCTCGCGCAGATTGCGAAAATAATGCCTGCCGCTTGCCAGAGTCGGCCTGATTCGACACCTCCCCTGCAACGCGTGGGGCATCGCCCTCTCCTGCCGGCCGGCGTGGCGGCATTGCCATCATACGTCGTCTCCCCATGGTGACTCCAGCAACGCGTGCCTGCAGTGGGAGAAATCAAAACCACTCCGGAGCCGGTGGAAGAGTTCAACTCTGCAGCAACGGCAAATAGCGTTCCTGGATCACCTTGAGGTGATGGCGCTCGTGTCCCGCGATGATATACGCGAGTGCGCGCACGCTGACCGCGGTGTCGTTGGCCGTGCCGAGGCGTTCCGTTGCCGCCGTTTCAAAACCGCGAAACAATGACACGGTCGCCGCGCGAATGATTTCAAACTCACCGATCAAATCCGCCCAGGCGCGGGCATCGAAGTTGGCAGCCTTGACATAGTCATCCTGCTCGAAGCCGGGCAGAGGAGTCTGATCGCCGCGACTGAGGCACAACGCGCGATAGCTCATGACGCGCTCCGAGTCGCAAACGTGGCCGAGCACTTCTTTGATGCTCCATTTGCCCGGCGCATAGCGCCGCAGCGACTGTGCCTCGGAAATGCCGCGCAACACCGCCAGAGTGGAGTTGATCTGCGCGCTCAAATGCTGCAGCACGTCGCCGGCAGGCACCAGCGAGATATATCGGTCGTAGTATGGCGAATACTCAGAGGCCGTTGGCCGCGCGATCTCGGGAGCGGACTTCATCTATCGCCTTTCTTGGTTTGGTGAAAAGTGAATCGCGAAGAACCGGAAGTCGCGCAGAGAAATTCATGTGAAAATCTCTGCGGCAGGAAGGCCAGGCGGAATTCTGCGGCCGGATTTGTGTGCAAAACCCAGGAAGAAGAATGGCCGCCAGTCGGGCTTTCATGGTCGCGTTGCCGGCGTGCTGCATTGATCTTGTTGCTGGAGAAGTCGGGTCACTCTGCCGCGATTCATTCTGGTGTGGGGACGAAGCCGGCGTTGTCGTAACCTCGCCCTGGCCGCGCGGAACGGCACAACAGCAAGCTCGCGATGGGCCACCACCGCCAGCCATACCGACTTGTGGCCCGCGGGTTTCGTTCAAAAGCGGTAATGCCGGAGGCCGGGCAGTGTCCAATAGCCGTTGAGCCGTGCTCTGCTTTGAAAAGAACGTGCATGGCGCGATTCGCGCTTGCATGACCCGGCTGCAATCTTCCGACATGCCCTTGGGAATCTTTCCCGCGCAGGCTTTACCGATCAATTGCGGCCGTCTTCAGCGCAGCGCGGCTGGCCGTTGCGTAAGCCTTTTCCAACAGAATCGTAATGTTCTTGTTCTTGACGGCAAACGGGGATTGCCCCAGCCTTTTCAACACGGCAAACTCCACCTCCGGCAAAACCGGATTAGCTGAGAAAGCGGCCAGTTCTGCGCCGGCTTCCCAAAATGTTCCGAGACACTCTTCCAGCGGCGCCGTTGGAAATTTCGCGCCAAGCTCGATTTCATCCACCGCAGCCGTTTCTTCGGCAGTGCCGGCGCGCTTTTCGCGTAGCTCGTTGATAAGCTGCTCTTTGCTCTTGCCGCGCAATTTGAAAATCAAAAAAGGATCATCGTCGAACTGATCGGCCAGAATATAGTACACCGCCGCAATGTGCTTACAGGGATTCGCCCAATCCGGACAGGAACAATCCGTCTCCAGCTCGCGGGATGATTTGGGAAACAGCGGCACCTTGGCGGCTTCGAAAGCTTCTTCGATGTTTTGCGGCATTTCTCCGGCCAGCAGCTTCGCCACGAAAATCGCCTGCTCCGCCATGGCTTCCGTCACTTTATTCCAGTCCTTTTGCGAGAGTGGTTTGAGCGCGATTTTGATTTTGTACGGCGTTCGCTGCGAGCCTTGCACCTTTGCGGTGACCAAACCTTCCTGCACATCGATCGACATCACTTGCCCACGCCGTGCATAGCTGCGCCCCCGCCCGAGCCGCGCGCCCATGTGAAATGACTCCAAGACCCCAATCCACCGTTGCGACCACCAAGTTTTGCCGATGCTGCCGCCGCGGCTTTTGGGTTTGATGCCGTCTTTGACCGGCTTGGCAACGGAACGGGGATACCGCCAAAAATAATCCCAGTAGGGCATGGAGCCTCCTTGTTTTGTGCTCGGTAAACAATAAACTGCTTGCTGAACAATTGTGACCGATTGCTCAACAATCATCACTCCTGGCTGCCGCCGCTTTGAACTTCTCGCGCAATTCTTGCAATGCCACAAATATTGCATCCCTACCTGCTTCAATCTTCAAAGCCTGAAAAAGTTGCACTAGCCACGCGCGATAGGGCGCGAATTTATTGATTGTTTTTGAGGAATCCTTTCATATATTTTGCGCAGTTCGTTAACTTGAGTAAAGTTTTGTCAGCAATGAAAATCGAGGTGATTCAAATATGCAAGCTTACGAATTCAAACTTGAAACCTCCGATCGCGGCGAATTGATGATTCCTGCGGAGATCCAGAGAATCCTGCCGCAGCTAAAAAGGGCCCGTGTGATCCTGCTGTTGGATGACGACGGCACGGAGTGGCAACGTTTCACCAGCGCATCTTATGATGACGTTCCCGCGGCCGAAATCGCCAGACTGGCTGAGGCTGGCGGCGCATTCGACTTTCTCGCTGATCCCGAGGAAGACATTTACAGCGACGAGGATTTGAAAGTGCGCTATCGATGAAACGCGGAACGATTGTGCTCACGCCTTTTCCCTTTAGCGATCTGACGACGGCCAAGCGCCGTCCGGCGGTGATTGTCTCGTCCACCGATGAGAATGAAGTGATTGTCGCCTTTATCACTTCCCAGGCGAAAAAGGCCACACACCCCACCGATTTGCTTGTTGAAACTTCCCATCCGGATTTTGCCGCAACCGGTCTCAAAAAAGATTCTGCCATCCGCCTTCGCAAACTTTGCACGGTTGAGAAAAGCATCATCAATGGCGAAATCGGCGAAGCTTCGCAGAGTTTGATGCATGAAATCAACTTGAAATTGCGCATAGCGCTTCAACTTGATGAAACATTGGGAAATGAGAAAGCCCCTACTCTTTAATTCTCAAGTGCCAAGACATCGTTGACAAGTTTTGGTGCCAGGACATCGTGGACACTCTCCCCAGGGGTGGTAACGGAAGGAGCCCGTAGGGCGACTGGAGTTACCACCCCTGGGGAATTCGATCAAAAAAGTTTATAGTCAAACTCGTCGAATTGTTGTTGATCCAAATGGAGTTTGAGTTTTTGTTCTTTGACGTCAATCGTTGCGACAACGTATTCGTAAATCGCTTCGGGCGCGACGTGAAATTTCTCTCCAAACACGTCGAGGATGCAATCGCTCCGAACGAAACGAACCAGATGATATTTGCCGTTTTCTGGTTTCTGCAACGGATGTCGCGGCGCCAGCTCTTCTGGCGGAAAGTGTAAGCGTTTTTTCGTTAAGGCCAAGGTTTCAAGAGGTGTTCGTCCATGAAGCTTGCTGTACCGATAACGCCGATTGTGCTCCTGTTCAAAGAATCGCGATTGCTCACGCAACGCGGTTTCATCTGCCATCTCAACGCGGTCGAGAAACTTTTGCTGGTAATGGTCATTGAATTTTTCTACCACACCATTACGCCACGGCTCGCCTTTGGGAATGAACCAGAGCTCAATGTTATAGAGCAGGCACAACCGAATCAAACAGCCCATGCCATGCGGATGTGCCGGGCTGCCGTAGAAAACCATCTCGTTGTCGACTTGCTGATGTTTCGGCATTCC
>JAKLJX010000026.1:0-37324 GCA_023150945.1 bacterium
TTGGGTAACACATATTATGAGGCAACGACGCCATTTCAAAAAAACCTTCGGTAACAATATTTATGAGCCAATGCGGCGGCAAGTGTGTGCCTTTTTTCCTCTTGACTTTCAGGCAAAGAAGCTTATTTTACAGGCCGTTTGCCGAAACAAGCGAATGTAGCTCAGCTGGTAGAGCATCGGCTTCCCAAGCCGAGTGTCGCGGGTTCGATCCCCGTCATTCGCTCCAGAATTGACCAATTCCACCAGTCAATGCCTGCCTGTAGCAGTACCGCTGTCGGAGGAGGAATGAGGCATAGCTGTGAGCGGCGAAGGCGGCACTGGCCCAAAGGACTTCGAGCATATGAATGAAGCGGCGGTTTCTGAGCCCGGCAGTAATATTTCAACCATCTCACCATTATACCCTTTTCCATTCCCGATCTGCATTCAATACCATTCCTTACCGAGTGGCTGCCTCTGTCAATCCAATTTCACCAATCAGAATTCAAGCGTTTAACCACAATGCTTTTGCATGGAGGAAGAACTATGTTCACAAATCAAACGCGGCGTGCGGCATTGAGTCTGGCGATATGCCTCCTGTTTGCCGGCAGCGTGCTGCAAGCACAAGTCGTGCAGACCGTGGGAACGAGCGGCGCTGTGGACTGGAGCCAGCAGAAAATCCGTTCAACGGGAATCGCTGCGCCGAATCCCAACTTGCCGTTTGGCGCGCAGCGTCCGGCCGCGTTGGAGGCCGCCAAGCTGGTTGCCCTGCGCAACTTGCTGCAGACGGTGAATGGCATGGCCATCACTTCGGAATCGACGGTCAAGAATATGGTTCTGGAGAACGATGAAATCCGCACGCGGGTGGAAGGATACGTGCGCGGCTTCACGGTGGTGGATACGCGCTACATGAGCGACACCTCGGTGGAAGTCGACGTCGAAGTTCCGCTCGCCGGTTTGGCGGAATTGCTGCTGCCGCCCGGCAAAGTGGTGCCGGTGGGTGGCACGCCGGCGGTGCCCGGAACCGTGGGCTATCCCAGCACGCCCGCGGCTGCGCCGGCTACCGGGGCGGCCACCGGCTTGATCATTGATGCCAAGGGCTTGTCGGTCACGCCGGCGATGGCGCCGAAAGTGCTCGATGAAGACGGCAACGAAGTCTACGGCTCGAAGTATGTCGATCGCGAATGGGCGGTGAAGCAGGGCATGGTCGGCTACGCGAAAGACGTGCCTTCGGCGCGCACCAATCAACGCGTGGCGCCCAATCCCGTGGTGGTGAAGGCGATCAAGGCCGTGGGCAACAACAAAGCCGATGTGGTGATCTCCAATCAAGATGCGCAAACGCTCAAGCAGCGTGCTGAGAGCGAAAGCTTCCTCACCAAATGCCAGGTGATGGTGGTGGTTGACTGAGCCGCGGCCTTGCCGCGGAAAAGCACGCACAGCGGCCAGCCTGCTGACCGGTGTGATCGAGGTTTTTGCGCGGCGCGGCCTGGCTCGATCATGCGACACATCAATCATGAATACCTCAACACACTCGAATCATGAGGAGGGTTTTATGAGGAGTACATTCCTACGCCGGCTCACTTCCTTGTTCGTCGTGGCGCTGCTGGCCGGCCAATGGGCCTGCGGCCCCAAGGCCATCAAGAAGGAATCGGTGCTGGATACGCCCGACAATCATTTCAGCATCGGCATGCGCCGGCTGGACGGCGGCAATCTCGCCGAGGCCAAACAAGCCTTCACGCGCGCCAAGCAGCTCGACCCCAAATACGCCGAAGCCGACGCCGGCTTGGGTCTGGCGTACGCCTATGAGGGCAACTTCGACCTGGCGATGAAATCGGTCGATGAGGCGCTCGGCAAGAACGACAAGTCCATCGAATCCCGCATCATCAAAGGCCGCATCACCAGCATGCGGGTGGCCTCGTTGCAGAGTGATCCCGAGAAGAATCAGGAGAAGATCAGCGATTGGACCAAGAATGCGGTCGAGGAGTTTGACCGCGCGCTGAAAGTGAACCCCAACAGCGACAAGGCGCTCTTCTACAAGGGCGAAGCCTACAAGACCGCATATCAATTCGGACCCGCAGCCGAGGCCTACAGCAAGGCCATCGCGCTGAAGGGCGAGTTTGCCGGCCGCGCCGATGCCGAGTATGCCACCATGCAAAAGATTCAGCGCGCCGCGCCCGGCACCAAGATCGGCATGAAGATCGCCCTCATCCCGGAGATCGACCGGGCGGACTTGGCGGTGTTGTTGCTGGAAGAGTTGAAGCTCGAAGAAGTCTTCAAGAAAAAGCAGCAGCCCTCCTATGACACCGGTTTCAAAGCGCCCACCGACCCGACCAAGATGGAACAGCCCACTGCGGCGGCCTTGCCCGCGGTGACTGACGTCGCGAATCATTGGGCCAAAAACTGGATCCAGGACATCGTCCGCATCGGCGGCATGGAAGCCTTCCCGGATCACACCTTCCAGCCGGATGTGAAGATCACCCGCGCCAACTATGCCCAGACCATGCAATCCATCCTGATTGCGGTCACCGGTGATCAGTCGCTGAAGACCAAGTACTTCGGCGGCCAGTCCCGCTTTCCGGACATGCGCAGCGATCACTTCGCTTACAACGCCGCAGCCTTGATGGCAGAGCGCGGCATTATGAACGCGGACAAGATCACCGGCGCATTCAACCCGGATGGCCACATCTCCGGCGCGGATGCGTTGCTGGTGATCCGCGAATTTCAGAATGCCCTGCGCATTACCTTCTGATTTCCGGCACTCGCTGCTCAGAAAACCTCGGCGGGAAGAAAAGTCCGGCTTGGCCTCACCGGCGGGATTTGCTTTCGTCCGAGGTTTTCTGCTGTTACCACCTTCCGGAAACGGCGGCTGCGGCTGCGCCTTTTCCATGAGGGCGGGTGAAACGATTCGCCGCAGGCAATTGGGCGGCGGATGCCAATCTGCGAACATTCTAAAGCAAGAGGGATAACCGTGCCAACACAAAACTGGATGACCAAAGCGATTCTGGCGCTCGCGCTGGCGGGCGTCGCGCTGGCGGCCTGGCCGCAGGCGGCGCGATCGCAAACTGCCGAGATCACCGTGGTCGGCTTGGGCGCGGTGCTGGCGGGCGACATGGCGGCAGCGCGCGACAAGGCCATTGACGACGCCATGCGCAAGGCCGTGCAACAGGCGCTCGGCACCAACATCAAGTCCGAAACTTTGGTGCAGAACTATCAAATGGTCGAAGACCGCATCCTGGCCTGGTCGGCGGGCTACGTCAGCAAATACGACATTCTGCGCGAAGGCGCCGGCAAGTATGACACCTACGAAGTCGAGATGCGCGCCACCGTCAATCTCAGCGATTTGAAGAATGACGACAGCGCCCTGGCCGAACTGCTGCAGAAAGAGAATCCGCGCGTGATGGTGATGATCGCCGAGCAAAACATCGGCGAGAGCGACCGCTGGTATTATTTTCAGGTTGACATGACCGCGGCCGAGACGGCGATCATCGACGCGTTTCGCGGCAAGGGTTTTGAAGTCGTGGATCCGGCGCAGGCCAAGGAAAACCAGAATCGCGATCAGGTGCTGGCGGCGATCGAAGGCGATGCGCGCATGGCCGCGGCCATCGCCACGGCGCAACAGGCCGAACTGATCATCACCGGCAAAGCCGTGGCCACCGTGGCGAAGACCACGGTGAATCTCGGCGGCATGAAATCCTGCCAGGCCAACATTACCGCCAAGGTGGTGCGCGCCGGTGATGCCCGCATCATCGCCACTGCCAGCGACAACGCCGCGGCGCCGCACATCGATGAAGTCACCGGCGGCACCAAGGCGATTGAAAAAGCCGCCAAAAAAGTCAGCGAAACCCTGCTCACCAAAGTCGTGGCCGAAGCACAGAAGAATTTCTACAACGAAAACAACATCAGTATGCAGGTGCAGGGGCACCAAAACTACGCTGAGCTGCAGCGGTTCATCAGCACCATGAAGCTCAACATGCGCGGTCTGCGCAATGTGTACGAGCGCAACACTGCCGGCGGCGTGGCCATGCTGGACGTCAAGATTCTCGGCACGGCGGCGCAGCTTGCCCGCGAGCTGGCCAACAAGGAGCTATCGCCTTTCACCGTCGATATCGTCAAAGTCATGCCCAACCGGATCGACCTCAAGATCAAACAGGCGGCGCAGGCCAGCGAGCCGGTCGAGGCCGCACCGGATTCATCGAGTTACTAGAGGCCTGGGGAAGCCGGTCAGTTTTGCCAGTGTGATGGCCGGTTGGAACTGGCTGTACAGGCGGCACAATCAGCCAGGCGGGCGGGAAGCATCTGCCCGGCCATGGCGAACCAATCAACCTTCGCAACTCTCAACCACATGGAGTCATCATGAATGTTCAAACCCTGAAGCGCACCGGCATCATTTTGGTGTCGTTCCTGGCGGTGGCACTGGCCACGGGCAGCGCGCAGGAAAAAACCGGCGGCAAGAAACGCGTGGCGGTTTTTTCTTTTGAAGACAAGACCGATCATCGCAATCATTGGTACTGGTGGACGGGCCAGTCGGTGGGCGAAGGCATGAGCGACATGCTGATCACGACCCTGGTGAAAAGCGGCAAATACCGGGTGATGGAACGCGCCGAGATGGACAAGCTGCTGCAGGAACAGGGCCTGGGCATGTCGGGCGTGGTCAGTCCGCAAACCGCAGCGCAGGCCGGCAAAATGCTGGGCGTTGAGCTTGCCATCATCGGCGCGGTCACCGAGTTCGGTTACAAAAAAATGTCGACCGGCGGCGCGTTGAAAAAGATCGGCATCGGCGCCAGCGTGGGCAAACAGAGCGCGGTGGTGGCGGCGGACGTCCGCTTCGTTGATATCAGTAGCGGTGAGATTTTGAACGCGGAAAGCGTGCGCAAGGAGAAATCCAAGACCGATGTCGGCGTCGATGTGCCCGATCTGCGCTTTGAAAGCGAAACCCAGTTCGACCAGTCGCTGGTGGGCAAGGCCACGCGCGAGGCGATCGATGAGATCGTGAAGCTGCTCGGCCAACAGGGCGGCGGCGTGTGGTCGGCCAAGGTGATCACGGTGAAGGACGGCAACATCATCATCAATTCCGGCAAGGAAAACGGCGTGAATGTCGGCGATGTGTTCGTGGTGGTGCGGCCCGGTGAAGAATTGATCGATCCGGACACCGGCGAATCGCTCGGCGCTTCCGAGGAGACCGTCGGCGAGATCAAAGTGACGGACAACAACTTCGGCGGCAAAGGCCGGGCCTCGGCCTGCATGACGGTGAAAGGCAGCGGTTTTGCGGCCGGCGACATCGTAAAAGAAAAAGGCAAAACCAAAGACTAAGACAGTTGTGTTCCGGGCCGGTTGCGCGCCGCAGCCGGTCCGCCCATCTTGACTCGTGGAGGGAGGCAAGACAACCCGCAGCTTCGCATTCATCCAACCCAAGGAGAGCCTCTCATGAAGGTTTCACGTTCCTCCACCTTGCTCAGCGTTTTTCTACTCTTCCCTATTCTCGCCTGGTGTGCCAGCCCGGGGGTAAAGCACAGCACCATCACCACCATGAAGTTTCACGGCTTCATGGGCACGATGATGAAGATGGCCGGCGGTGACAAGCCGCATGCCAGCACCACTTACGTGCAGCGCCATCAACAACGCAGCGACCAAATGGACGAGAAGGGCACCCTGGTTCGTTCGACCATCATCGATCTCGATCGCGAAGTCTACATTACCATCGAGCACAAGAAAAAAGAGTACAGCGAGATGACTTTCGCGGAATTCAAAGAGATGATGAACAAAATGAAGAGCCAGCTCGGGACGCCGCAGGCGGAAGCCGGCCAGAAACCAGCGGACGTGAAAGTCGACTTTGATGTCAAAGTCGACCGCACCGGCGAAAAGAAATCCATTGCCGGTTTCAACACCGAGAAAGTCATTCTCACCATGACCGCGGTCGGCGAGAAAGCCGCGACCGCAACGGAACAAGGCGGCACCGGCACGATGGTGGTGACGTCGACGATGTGGGTGACCAAAGATGCCAAGGGTTACGAGGAGCAGATGGCGTTTTGGCGGTTGTTCGGCGAGAAGATGGGCATGGACATGAGCGGCGGCGGCCAGAACATGATGGCCGGTCTGCAGGCCAATCCGCAGCTCGCAAAGGCAGTCGCAAAACTGGCGGAAGAAAGCCGCAAGCTGCAGGGATTTGCGGTTTTGGTGGAAAGCAAATTTGAAACGCAGGCCAAAGCCGGCGCACCGGCAGCCGAAGCCCAGGGCGCACCCCGGAGCGGCGGCGGCATGCTCGGCGGTTTGGGCAAGAAGCTCATGAAGGTCCCGGCCTCTGACGAGCCTGGCAGCGGCGGCGTGCTGTATGAGACCAGGGTCGAAACCACGGCATACGAAACCGGCAGCTATCCGGCAGACCTGTTCACCGTGCCCGCCGGCTTCAAAGCGGTCAAATCGCCGATGATGCGCTAACCTTTTCGCTCAGGCAAAGATCATGCGACGACAACTGGGATTCTCAGCAATTGCCTTGACAGCCGTGCTGCTGGCCGGTGGCAGCGCTGAACCACCTGCGGCGGACGCCCTTGGCTCGGTCAGTTTCATACTCGGCAAGCCGGAGGAAGTGACGGTGTTGCGCCGGGAGAGCGCCAGATGGCAACCGGCGCAACTCAAGATGCCGCTGCAATCCGGTGATCAAATTCAAACGGCCGCGGAAGCGCGCTGTGAAGTGAAGCTCAACGACGGCAGCGTGGTGCGCCTCGGGGAGCGCTCGCATTTCACCTTCGATCAAGCCCAGCTCACGGCCGGCAACCGGCAGGTCGAGGGCAGCTTGCTGAGCGGCAAGCTGTGGGCTTGGGTGAGCAAGCTCAAATGGGGCCGCGACCGCTTCGACATCAAATCGCCGACCGCGGTGTGCGCGGTGCGCGGCACAATTTATCGCATGGAAGCCGACAGCACCACGCGCGTCGCGGTGTACGACGGCCAGGTCGATATCGGGCCGACCGCGAATTTGCGGCAGCGCCTGCAACAACCGGCGCGGCCGGTCGGCCCGCCGCAGCCGGTGCCGGGGCCCACGGAAATTCCCGGGCCCTATGAAGTCTCACTGGACCAGTGGATTCGGCTGGTGGCCGGCTTTCAAATCGAAATCCGCGACAACGGCCGCTATGCGAAAGCGAGCATCGATTCCACTGCCGAGGCCGGCAACGACTGGGTGCAGTGGAACCGGCAACGCGATCGCGAGCTGCAGCGCTGAAGTTTTGGTTTGACTGCAACATGGCGAATGCTTATATTGCGCGCGCTCGTCAAGAAATTGACGAGCGTTTTATTTTTGGGCCGTCGCGTGATCCTGGCGACGGCGAAATCAGCCGGCGGACTGTCCGGCAGCTCACGGCGGCACCGACACAGATTGCATCAGCGCGCCGCCTGATCCCATTTTCCGCAGCAAAAACGAACGCATGAAAATAATCTCCATCGATCCGGCCAGCACCGGCGCAGAGCTGGGTCTGCAACCCGACGATGAGCTGGTGCGCATCAACGGCCAGCGCGTGCGCGACCTGCTCGACTACCGCTTTCTCATTACCGCAGACGAAGTCGAACTCGAAGTCAAGCGCCAGGGCGAAACCATCATCTATGAAATCGAGAAAGATCAGGATGACAGCCTCGGCCTCAATTTCGAGCCGTTGAAGATTCGCGGGTGCGGCAACGATTGCGTGTTCTGCTTCGTCGATCAAAATCCCAAGGGCATGCGCCAGTCGATGTATTTCCGCGACGAGGATTTCCGGCTGTCGTTTCTCGCCGGCCACTACGTCACGCTCTCCAACATTGCCAACGCCGACCTGCGCCGCATCGTGCAGCAGCGCATGTCGCCGCTGTTCATCTCGGTGCATGCCACCGACCCCGCCGTGCGAAAATTCCTACTCGGCATTGACTTCGACGACCGGCTGCTCGACAAGATCACCTATCTCACCGAACACGGCATCGTGCTGAATACCCAGATCGTGCTCTGCCCGGAGGTCAACGACGGCGCCGTGCTGGACAAGACCTTGAAGGATCTGGCCCAATTCCATCCCGCGCTGCGCAGCGTTGCAGTTGTGCCGGTAGGACTCACCAGGCACCGCGAGGGTTTGACGCCGATCAAGCCGGTGACCGAAGCGTATGCCCGCCAGACGCTGCGCCTGCTCGACCGTTATGCCGCGGAATTCCTCCCGCAATTGAACACACACTTCATCTATGCCTCGGATGAATTCTACCTCCTCGCCCGGCAGCCGCTGCCGCCGATGGAACGCTACGATGCCTTCGATCAAATGGAAAACGGCGTCGGCATGTTGCGCGATCTGCTCAGCGATTTCCACAACCGGCAGGCCGGCCGCCTGCCGCGGGCCTTGGCGCAGCCGGCCAAGGTGACGCTGGTGACCGCCACTCTCGCCGGCGGCTTCCTTCAGGAGAACCTCCTGCCCCGCCTGGCGCAGATCAAAAATTTCACCGCCGAGCTGGTGGTGGTCGAGAATAAATTCTACGGCAAGAGCATTACCGTCACCGGCCTGCTCACCGGCCAGGACATTTATGGCGCGCTGGCACAGCGCGACCTGGGCGCAGCCGTGTTTCTGCCCAAGAGTTGCTTGAACGACAACGAGATTTTTCTCGACGATTGGAAGCTGCACGACCTGGCGCAACGGTTGGCGGTGCCGGTGGTGGCCTTGCAGAATGATTTCAGTCAAATATTTCCGGTATTGGCGACGCAGAATGCCGCGCGGCCGCAGCAGGAGCAGCGCCGGAAGGCCGAGGCTGCAATTGCATGAGCCGCTGGCCAGGCGGCCGGCAGCGCTTACTCTTCGCACGAATCGATTCACGCCCTGATGAACACAAAAAAAAAGCCGGTGGTTGCGATCATTGGCCGTCCCAATGTCGGCAAGTCCACCCTGTTCAATCGCATTGTCGGCAAACGCGTGGCGATCGTGCATGATTTGCCCGGCGTCACGCGCGACCGCAACTACGCCGAAGCGGAATGGTCGGGGCATGAATTTGTTTTGATCGACACTGGCGGCTTCTTCGCGGGCAGCGCGGATGTCATCGACCAGGCGGTACTGCGCCAGATTAACGATGCCGTGGCCGAGGCGCACAGCCTGGTCTTCGTCACCGATGCCCGCAGCGGCATCACCGCCATGGATCAGGAGATTGCGCGCACGCTGCGGCAGAGCGGCAAGCCGGTGATGCTGGCAGTGAACAAGATCGACGACAACAGCCATCTGCCGGAGCTCGCGGAATTCTATGGCCTCGGGTTGGGCGAGCCGTATCCGATTTCGGCCGTCTCCGGCACGCGCGTCGGAGACTTTCTCGATCTGCTGGTGGAGAGTCTGCCGCCCCACGGCCGGAAGCCGGCGGAGCCGGAGGCGGTCAGCGCGCCCGAGAGCGTGCCCGGCGATTTGCGCCTGGCCATCGTGGGCCGGCCGAACGTCGGCAAATCCTCGCTGGTGAATGCGCTGTTGGGCCACGAGAAAGTGATCGTGACCGACATTCCCGGCACCACGCGCGATGCCATCGACACCGTACTGCGCTACAAGAACCGCAATCTCATTCTGATCGATACGGCCGGCTTGCGCAAAACCTCACGCGTGAAGGAGGCGGTGGAATTCTACAGCACGGTGCGCACCCGTGACGCGATCCGCCGCTGCGACGTGGCCGTGGTGGTGGCGGATGCCACCGAAGGCATCACCGAACAGGAACTGCACATCATTGCAGAGATCGCGCATCTCCACAAGGGCATCATCCTGGCGATCAACAAATGGGACTTGGTGGAAAAAGATGCCAACACCGCCAGCGAATTTGCCAAGACGATTTACGCTGAATTGCGCATTTACAACTATATTCCCTTGCTGTTCATCTCGGCGCTGACCGGACAACGCGTTTTCAGACTGCTCGAGCTGGCCCTGCACGTGCAGGCCGAGCGCGGCCGTGAGGTGCGCACCAGCGAGTTGAATGCATTCTTGCAGGAGTCGATTCAACGCTACCAGCCGCCGGCCATGGATCAGCGCGAAATCAAACTCAACTATTGCACCCAGGTGAAAAGCAATCCGCCGGTGTTCGCGATCTTTTGCAACCATCCCACCTCCCTCCCGCGCAGCTACCGGCAATACCTGGAGAAGAACTTCCGCGCCCGCTTCGGCTTTCAGGGCGTTCCGATCACATTCACGTTTCGCAAAAAATGAAGACTCTCATGCCCCGCCTTTCCGCTTTCGTGCTCGTGTTTGGTCTGCTGGCATTACCGCTGCACGGCCAGTCGCGTCTGGAATTGGAACAGCTCTTGTCGCAATATCAACAGGCGCGTGCCGGCCTCAGCATTGAACCGGTGAAATGCGGCTTTCCCGCAATTGCTGCCTTGCAGGCGGCGCGCCAGACGGATGGCCAGTGGCAAGCGCTGTGGAAAACCGCGAGTGCCCGGCCCTCGCTGCCGCAAAGCTATGTCACTGCCGACGGCAAGTTCCGTTTTCATTACACCACCAGCGGCCCGAATGCCGTCAGCCCGAGTTCAACCAATCCCGCCGGCGTGCCGGATTTTGTCTATGCCGCCGGTTTGGCAGCGCAGCAGGCGCATCGCCTCCTGGTGGAAGAGCTGGGCATGCAGCCGCCGCCCAGCGACAACGGCCAGGACGGCGCCGAGTATGATTTCTACCTGCTCGAATTGGGCAATCTTTACGGCGACACCAATCCCGAATTCTCCGGCGGCAGCGGGCCTTCATTCATCCGACTGGACAATGATTATGGCCCGGGCTTCTACAGCCGCGGTCTGGATGGTCTGCGCGTGACCGTGGCGCACGAATACTTCCATGCCGTGCAACTGAGTTACTTGTTTCGCGGCGAAGACATTTTCTTTTTCGAGATGTCTTCCACCTGGTTCGAAGAAGTGGCCCACCCGGAGGTGAATGACTACTACCAATACCTGCGCTTCTGGTTTCGCAATCCCCAGGTTCCGCTGAATGCCACCGGCAATTATCACGAATACGGTTCGGCGATCTGGCTGCACTACCTCACCAAACGGCTGCAGCCCGGGCTGGTGCGCGAGTTCTGGGAGCGCATGCTGCGCGAGCCGGCACTCTTTGCGATGCAGAGTGTCCTGGGTGCGGGCAACTATCCCATCAGTTTTGGCCAAGCCATGCAGGAGTTTTGCAGTTGGAATTTCTTCACGCAGGAACGCGCCGACCCCGAGCTCTACTATTCTGATGGCGAGGATTATCCGAGAATTCAGATGCAAGCCGTGCAGACCACCGCCCGAGACACAACATTCTCCGGCCGCCTGGCGCCGCTGGCGGCACATTACTACCAACTTGTGCGCACGGCGCGCAGCGCGCAGTTGCTGCTGGAGGTCGACGCTGATCCCGGCCGCTGGGCGATAACGGCCATCACCGGCTCGCCGGACGAGGGTTTCCGGCTGCTTGCGGATCAAGCCATGGCACCGGTCACGCTCGCCGCCAGCGCCAATGAAGACACGATCAACATCGTCGTCGCCAATGTCGGCGGGCCGGCGTCACTGGGCCAGTCTCCTGCAGCGAACTATGCCTTGCAGGTGAAATATGGCGTGCAACCGCAATTGGAGAGCGTGCTCGAAAAGCCGCGGCCGAATCCCCTGCGTTTGAGCAGCGGCGGCGTCTTGATTTTCCCCTATCGGCTGGCGACGCGCGAGCGCGTGAAAGCTGCGATTGTACGGGAGGACGGCCGAGTGATCAGGGAATTCGATTTGGGCTCGCGCAGCGCCGGCTTTCACACCGACTTGATATGGAACGGCCGCGATGCCTCCGGCGAGCAGGTGAGCAGTGGCGTCTATTTCCTGCGATTTCGCGCCGGCGCGTTGATCGAAACCGCGAAGGTCGTGGTAATCGCCAATTAGTGTCGCTCCGCAAGCGCGAAAAGCGTGACCCTTTGAGAGAATGTTCCGCAACGGCTTGGCCGTTGCCTCAGAATCTTTGCAGGTACCACGAGTTTTGTAAACCTCGGCACAGCCGAGGTTCGAACATTTTCGGACCGATACCAATTGGTGCCCGGCCGCAAGCGCCAACTTTTGAGAAAACGTTCCTGCGACGGCTTGGCCGTTGCCTAAAAGTCTTTGCAGGTACCACGACCCTCCGAGTTTTGCAGACCTCGGCACAGCCGAGGTTCGAACATTTTCGGACCGATACCAATTGGTGCCCGGCCGCAAGCGCCAACTTTTGAGAAAACGTTCCTGCAACGGCTTGGCCGTTGCCTAAAAGTCTTTGCAGGTATCACGATCCTCGGAGTTTTGCAAACCTCGGCACAGCCGAGGTTGGAACACTTCCGGCCCGACACTCGCCCGGCTCCGGCGATCCCGTCCGTTGACTTTGGGCGGGAATTTTCTTATACTGCGACCGTTTGCAGCAGAAACTCTGCTCACAATCGAATCATCGCATCTTCCAATTTCATTTGAATCGGCGTATGGCACGGGGTCGAGACTGGTTGTTGGGATTGTTACTGCTGGCGGCGGCGGGAATTTTTCTCTTCTTTCTCGCCTCGCTCTTTTTCTCCGGCTCGGGCCAAGAGGATGGTTTCGAGATTCCGACCGGCAAGCGCCTCGGGTTGATCGAGATCAAAGGCGTCATTTTGGAGTCCGAAACGACGGTCAAGAATCTCGAACGCTTCGCTGACAGCAAGGACATCGCGGCCATCATTCTGCGCATTGACAGCCCGGGCGGCGGCGTGGCCGCCAGCCAGGAGATCTACGAGTCGGTGCGGCGCGTGCGCGACAGTGGCAAATTCGTGGTGGCCTCCATGGCTTCGGTGGCGGCCTCCGGCGGCTATTATGTTGCCTGCGGCGCGGACACCATCATGGCCAATCCCGGTACCACCACCGGCAGCATCGGCGTCATCGCGGAAATGATCAATGCCACCGAATTGCTGCAGAAGATTGGCGTGCGCTTTGAAGTCATCAAGAGCGGCAAATACAAGGACAGCGGCTCGCCCTTCCGGCCAATGAATGAGGAAGATCGGCGCCAACTGCAGGAATACGTCAACGACGCCTATGACCAGTTCGTGGAGGTGGTGGCGCGCGAACGCGATCTCCCCAAAGACGAAGTGCTGAAATTTGCCGACGGCCGCATTTTCACCGGCCAGCAGGCGCGCACGCACCAGCTCATCGATGTTTTGGGAACGTATGAAGACGCCGTGAAACTCGCGGGCGAGCGCGGCGGCATCGCCGGCAAAGCGCGGGTGGTGAAGCCGCCGCAGCGCAAGACCACAATGTGGGACCTGCTCTTCGGCGACGTGGAGCAGCATCTCATTCGCTTGCAGACTCTGCCCGTGCTCCGTTATCAAATGATACTCTGAGGTGAATATGCCGATTTACGAATATCGCTGCCAGAACTGCGAGACGCAATTCGAGCAACTCATCCGCGACAGCGAAGCGCTGCGGTTGCGCTGTCCGCGCTGCGGGGCGCAGGAGGTCAACCGCCTGCTCTCCGTCTTTGCGACGGGCACCAGCGCGCGTTCCGCGGCGGCGCCGGCGGATCTCCCCACCGGCGGCCATTGTTGCGGCGGCACCTGCGGCTGTCATTGATTGAAAAAAATAATCGCATCATATATCTCACGCCCGAAGGAGGTGAAGCCATTTGCCCAGCGGCAAGAAGCGCAAACGGCATAAAATTGCTACTCACAAACGCAAGAAACGTTTGCGGAAAAACCGGCACAAAAAGAAGATCCGTTAACCGCAGCGGGCGTCTTGCCGGGCGGCGCAGCATGACACATGCTGACTGTGCCAGGCGGGACGCCCGTTTGTCTTGCAGTAAGATCCCCCTGAGTGTTCCATGGCTGGCAGCTCTCCACGCACCATTTTGCTGATCGATGATGACGCCGCGATGCACGACCTCACGCGGGCACATCTCGAAAAATCCGGCTACGCGCTGCTTTCGGCATACGACGCGGCCACGGGCTTGCAGATGATCCTCAAGCAGCGCCCGGATTTGGTGTTGCTCGATTTCATGATGCCGGAGATGGACGGTGAAAGCGCCTTCAACGAGCTGACCGGCAATCCGGCCTATCGCGCGGTGCAGGACACGCCCGTGATCATGCTCACCGCGCGCGGCGGCGACGAGCAGATGAAGACCACCCTGCTCGAACGCGGGGTGAGCGCCTACTTGCAAAAGCCCTTCGGCTTGCGCGAGCTGACCAACGTCATCGAGAATGTCTTCATCATTCACGACATTCGCCTGCGCAACCAGCAACTGCGCGAGGAAGTCGAGATCACGCGCGATCATCTCGAGCTGGTCATGCGCACCGCGCCCATCGGCATTTTCTCCACCGACGAAAACGGCGGCCTGCAGCACGTCAATCACGTGCTGGCGCGGCTGCTGGACTTCGACAGCCCGAACGAACTGCGCCATGGCCGCGTGGCCGACGACCCGCGGCTGCGCGACACGTTTCTGCGCACCGCCGTCGCGCGCGTGCTCACCGGCAAAAAGCCCTGGAAAATCCGCTATTTTCATCACCGCAAGCACTCCGAGCGGCGCCGCGTCCTGAACATTCACTGCGTGCCGGTGAGGAAATCCACCGACGAGCTCGAGGGCGTGGTGGGAATCGTCGAAGACGTCACTGAAACCCACAAGCGCGATGAGCAACTGCAGATGCTCTCCACCATCGGCCTGGCCCTGCAGAGCCTCGTCGATCTCGACGATTTGCTGCATCTCATTCTCACCAGCACCACCGCCGGGCCGGCGCTCGGGTTCACCCGCGCCATGATCTTTTTGGCCGATTCCTCCGGCCAGCATCTGGTGGGCAAAATGGGCGTCGGCCCGTTCGATGCCAAGGAGGCGGAGGAGATTTGGAAAACCTTCGAGCGCGAGCATCTCTCGCTGGAAGATTTCCTGGAGAAATACGGCAAGCGCCGCCCGGCTTCCCCTTCCCGTTTGGATTTGATCGTGCGCGAGCAAATCCTGCCGCTCGGCATTCAAGAGTCGGATTTCGTCCGGCAGATTCTGCGCAAGCACACCTATCGCGGCCTGCCCGGCCGCAACGATCACCCCAGTTGCCGCAAAGTCTTCCGCGCCTTGCAGCTCGATGATTTCGTCGCCGTGCCGCTGATTGCCAAGGATCGCCTCAAGGGCGTGGTGCTGGCCGACAACCGCTTCAGCTCGCAACCCATCGAGGCCGACCTGATCTCGTTGCTCGAGTTGTTTGCCAGCCAGGCGGCACAGGCCATCGAAAAAGCGGACGCCTATCGCCGGCTGGAGCTGGAAAAGCGCAAACTCGAACATGCCTACGAGCAGTTGCAAGCCACGCATGATCGCCTGGTGCACGCCGAACGCCTGGCGGCGATCGGCAACATGGCGGCGCACGTGGCGCACGAGATCCGCAACCCGCTGGTCACCATCGGCGGGTTTGCACGCTCCTTGAACCGGCAATTGCAGGAACACGAGTCGGCGCGCCAGATCACCAACGTGATCATGGAAGAGGTCATTCGCCTGGAAAAGATTCTGGCCAACGTCCTGGATTTCTCCAAGCTGCCCAAACCTTCCCTGCAGCTCGCCGATCTCAATCATTTGATCGAAGAAGTCTGCCGTGTGTTGCGCGACGAGGCCAGGGAGCGGCAGGTCGAAGTCCGGCGCAACCTGGCGCCCGGCCTGCCCAAGATGTGGATCGATCCGATTCAGATCAATCAACTGCTGGTCAATCTCTTCCGCAACGGCATTCAAGCGATGAAAGGCGGCGGCGTGCTGGAGCTGCGCACGCTGCTGTGGTCGAAGCGGTTCGCCCGCATCACCGTGCGCGACACCGGCAGTGGCATTCCGCCGGACATCATCGAGGACATCTTCAAACCTTTCTTCACCACCAAAACTTACGGCACCGGCCTCGGCCTGGCCATTTGCCGGCAGATCGTCAACGATCACGGTGGTGAAATCTCCGTGCAGTCGGCGCCCGGCAGTGGCACGATCTTCACCATCGATCTGCCGCTGGAGAAGCGGTCGGCCGCGGAAAAATTCGATGCCGGCTTCGACGCCGAGCCTCCCGCCCTCACGTTTCCCGAGACGCTACCGTGAACGCCAGCAAGACAAACACCCCCGCTCTCTTTGACGAGGCCGCCACCGACCACCTGCTGACGGTTTCCGCGCTGACCGCGGAAATCAAAGCGCTGCTGGAAGATGGTTTGCCGCCCGTCTGGCTGACCGGCGAGATTTCCAATTTCAAACATCACACCTCCGGACATTTCTATTTTTCACTGAAAGACAGCGAGGCGCAGATCCCCTGCGTCATGTGGGCGGGCCGCAATCGCTACCTGCGCTTTGCGCCGCGTGACGGCATGCAGGTGATCATTCAGGGCAAGGTCACCGTCTACGAAAAGCGCGGCTACTATCAGCTCGAGGTCTGGACCATGCAGCCGGCGGGCGTGGGCGCCTTACAGCTTGCGTTCGAACGTCTCAAGTTGCGCCTGCACGGCGAAGGATTGTTCGAGGCAGACCACAAAGTGGAGCTGCCCGCGTTTCCCCAGCGCGTGGGCATTGTGACCTCTCCCACCGGCGCGGCGCTGCGTGATCTCGTGAGTGTGTTGCGGCGGCGCTGGCCTCCCATCGAAATTATTTTGCGGCCGGTGCGGGTGCAGGGCGAAGGCGCGGCGGAAGAAATCGCGCTGGCGCTGCAGGAGTTCAATGCCTATGGCGACGTCGAGGTGATTATCGTCGGTCGCGGCGGCGGCTCCCTGGAAGATCTCTGGCCCTTCAACGAAGAAATTGTCGCGCGCGCGATCTATGCCAGCGAATTGCCGGTGGTCTCGGCGGTCGGCCATGAGATCGATTTCAGCATCAGCGATTTTGTGGCCGATTTGCGCGCGCCCACGCCCTCGGCGGCAGCCGAGTTGGTGGTGCCGGACGCCGATGAAGTCAGCCGCCGCTTGTGGCAACAATTGCAGCGCGGCCATTTCGCGCTGCAGCGCCAATTGCAGGCGCAGCGTGAACGACTGCGCCGCATCGCCGCCAGCTATGGCCTGCGCCGGCCGGTTGATCTCATTCACCAGCGCAGCCAGGAGCTCGATGAAAGCCATCGTCAAATGCTGCGCAGCTTCGAACTGCTGTTGGAGCGTCGCCGGCGCGATCTGGAGACCGCCTACCAGCGTCTGCAGGCTCTGAGTCACGCCAGCATACTCCAGCGCGGCTTTGCGCTGGTTTTCAAAGAAGAAGACGGCGCACTTGTGCGGCAGGCCGGACAATTGCAGCCCGAAGCAGCCATCCGCATTCAATTTGCCCGCGGCCGCGCACAAGCTCAAGTCCGCGAGATCTCACCGGAATAACCCGCCGATTCAATTCCATTGCAAACCGCAAATTGCCGGACTTGCCGGTACGTTCCCAATCAGAAGCTTGATTCTGTGACGTGATTTCCGGCGCCGGCCGGACGATCTCCTTTGTTAGCACTCGTGAAAACAAAGCACGAAAGGCACCTCCTCATGCGGTACATTTTTTTCCTGCTCGCTGTGCTTTCGTTGATGGGATGTGGCGGCGCACGCCAGACCGCGACGGTGCCCGAGCTGCAGCCGTGGGTGGGCACGTGGCAAGGCAAGGGCATCCGCGAGAATCGCATGGATCCCGTGCGCGATTGGACCCTCACTCTGGAAGTACGCAACAACCGCCTGACCGGCCACTTCCAGGATAACGGCGGTGAAATGGGAAAACAGAATCTGAACAAGGTCCGCCTGCAGGACGGCCTGCTCACCTTTCAACTCAATTTCGAATCAGCGCGCGGCCTGCAAGTGACGTATCGTCATGAGGCGCGTCTGCGCGGAGACAAGATTCTCAGTGTCTTTCAGGGCCGCGAAGGCGGGCGATCTTTTGAAGGCAAATGGGAAGCCGTGAAGATTGCCGAGGGTAATGCCGCGGCCAATTGACTTGACGCAGCCGGCCTCTTGCTCGCGGCGCGCAGGAGCACGGCAGGTGGCGTAACTGGCCTGCGCCGGCTGGCCGATCATGCGCCGGACAATTCCTCCTTCTCCGCACCTCCCCACTCGTGTGCCGGCGACGGGGTGATTCGTGACGCCTCCCTCCGGCATCCGGCCGGCTCGGTGCAGCCGTGCACGCATTGCGGTTGAGTTCAATGCGTGAACTGCAGGCGAACTGTTGGCGGGGAAGCTCTGCAGGTACGTGAGGACTCCCTCCTAATCTTGATTTTTCACCTCACCATTTGGCTTTCATCTCTCAAGGGCAATCTCTCAGATGGATTTCGGCACTGGCCTGGCATGGACGCCTGCCAGCCGTGCGATTGAAATGAGCAAACAACGATTTTCTGTCTGCAATTTCCGGAGCAATTTGATGAAGGGGAAAGGCGTTCGTGGCGCAATCAGACTCCTGATTCCGTCGCTGTTGGTTGCCGGCCTCTTATTGGGCGCCGCGGTCACCGTACCGCTGTTTTATGAAACCACCATCGTCGCCGGCCATGGCCGGGTCGACTCGATTGCCATGTGGGTCGCGCCCACTCCCGCACAAAGCATTCTTTACATCACCGACAAAACCAAGAACTATCTCGAAAAACACGATCCCGTCCTCAACAAATTCCTCGGGCGTTTGGGCAGCACCGGCAGCGGCCCCGGACAGTTGCGCTATCCCAACGGCGTCGATATCGGCTACAACGTGCCGACCGGCAGCGGCGTGCGTGATCTGCTCATCGTCAGTGATCGCGACAACAACCGTCTGGCGATTTGGTCGGTGCCGGACGAAACCTACATGGGCAGCGTCACCGAGGCTGGAATGATTGAGCCTTACGGCGTCGCGACCTATTGGGACGGCGATCAATTCCAGGTTTTCGTGACCGACAACGGCGGCCCGACCGACGACGTGCTGGTCTTCAATCTCCTGCCCCAGGGCCAGGGCGTGCGGGGCGTGCTGCAGCAAACCTTCGCGACCCAGACCGTTTTGGAATCGATTACCATCGATCCATATCACCGCCGCATTCTGCTCTGCGATGAGTCGCGCCGTGACGTGATGGTGCTCGATCTCTCCGGCAATCTTCTGCAACGATTTGGCCAGGGTTATTTTGTCAAAGAGCCGGAAGGCATCCAGCTCTACGATACCGGCGAGGGCGCAGGCTATATCTTGGTCTCCGATCAAATCGCCAGTCCGGCGCAGTTCGAAGTGTTCGACCGCCGGACCTTCGCCTGGTTGGGCAATTTCACCGGCTCGACGCGCGACACCGACGGCATCGAGATCGTGCAGGCAGCGCTGCCCAATCTTCCCAACGGCTCCTTCTTCGCGCAGAATACCGACCGCAATGCCCATTGCTACGATTGGGGTGCCATCGCCAGCGCGCTGGGATTGCAGACCGTGATGATCGATTACCGCTTCCGGCCGAAAGCCAGCCTGACCCTCGACCAACCCAACGGCGGTGAGGCGCTGCCAGTGGATTCCACCTACACCATCACCTGGACCGCGGAGCATAGCTATCTCGCCGACCGGGTGAAGATCGAGTATTCGGGAGACGACGGCCAAACCTGGCAGGTGCTCGCCGCGCAGACGGAAAACGATGGCCAGTTCCAATGGCCAGTCGAGACCGCGCCCACCTCCATTGCCCGCTTGCGTATTGCTGATGCGACTGACGGCCAGCCCAGCGACGAGAGCGATTCGACTTTCAAAATCATCGGCCCGCCGGCGCAAATAAAAGTCACCGGTGGTGATTGCCAGACCGGCCGGCCGGGCACAACCCTGCCCAACGCTCTGGAGGTCAAAATCACGGACATCAATGGCAATGCCGTAAGCGGTGCAGCCGTCACCTTTCAGATTACCGCCGGCAACGGCAGTTTGTCCACGACGCAGCCGGTACTCACGGCACTCAATGGCCGCGCGCAAACGCAGCTCACGCTGGGGCCCGAGCACGGCAGCAACTCGGTGAGCGCGAGCGTAGCCAACTTGGATTCAACCGTGACCTTCGAGGCCTGGGCCGACGTGGAGGAATTCGCGAGCAACGCGGCCTGGCGCAAAATGGCGAGCGCTGCGAGCGTTACCGGCAACAACCCGCCGGGCCGCGCAATCGATGGCAATGATTGCAGTTTTTGGGCCAGTGGCGCGCTCGCGAGCGGCGACCAAACCGCCTGGCTGCTGGTCGATTTGGCAGTGCCGCAGCTTATCGACCGCGCGGCGATCAA
Source organism: bacterium (assembly GCA_023150945.1). NCBI lineage: Bacteria > bacterium. Next base: position 20,057 of record JAKLJX010000026.1, read on the forward strand.
GTGGGACGGCAATTTCTTTGCGCGCGAATATGCGTTTCAGCTCTCCAGCGACAGCGCAAACTGGACCACGGTGCACACGCAAGCGGCAGGAATGGGCGGCACCGAACGTTTCGTTTTCCCGGCGGCCATGGCGCGCTATGTACGCGTCCACCTGACGGAAGCGAGAAAGAACCTCTATCGCATCGATGAGTTGCAAGTCGCGGCGCCGCCGGCGGAGGACTCCACCCTACTGCAATCACCGACCGGCAGCGAAGCCTGGAAGGTGGATTCGAGCTATGCGATCACCTGGGCCACGGAGTTGATCAATCCGAGCAATCCGGTGAAGGTGGAGTATTCCGCGGACGCGGGCGGAAGTTGGCAGGTCCTTGCCACCAGCGAGCCGAACACCGGCCTTTATCTTTGGCGGGTGGATGTGGAACCAACTTCCACTGCGATGATCCGCATCTCCGACGCCACCGATCGCTACCCCAGCGATATCAGTGACTCGACCTTCAAGATCATCGGCCAACCGGCACAAATAAAGGTCACCGGCGGTGATTGCCAGAGCGGCCGGTCGGGCGCAACGCTGCCCGCCGCGCTGGAAGTCAAAGTCACGGACCTGAATGGCAATGCGGTGAGTGAGGCTGCAGTGACTTTCACGGTGAGCAGCGGAGAGGGCACTCTCGCCACCGCGCAGCCGGTGCGCACTGCTCTGAATGGCCGCGCCGCGGCTATTCTTGCTCTCGGCCCGCTGCCGGGTACAACTACAGTCCAGGCGCAAGTCACGGGTCTGGATAGCACGGTGATTTTCGCCGCGCGGGCAGACAGCGAGGCCTTTCCGGTGAATTTGGCCTTTGCAAAAACAGCGACGGCTTCGAGCGCGAGCGGCAGAAATTCGGCGGCGCGCGCGGTTGACGGCAGCGAATGCACGTTCTGGGCGAGCGCCCCGCTCAACGCCCTCGCGCCAACGCAGTGGCTCATGGTCGATCTGCAAGAGCCGCAAACGCTCACGGGCTTTGCGATCAAGTGGGACGGCAACTACTTTGCGCAGAAGTATGAAATCCAGTATTCCACTGATCAACAGGAGTGGAAGACGATATTCACGGACCAGGCCGGCTCCGGCGGAACGCTGCGTTTTCAATCGCCGCCGGTGACAGCACAATACGTGCGCATCTACATGACCGAGAATCGCAAGAATTACTACCGCATCGACGAGTTGGAAATTCTCAGCGCCGGCAGCGACAGCCTGGCCAAAGCCCGGCCGGGCGCGGCGGGCAAAGCGCTGGCGGCCTGGCAGCATCCGCAACAGTTTCTCCTGGAGCAGAATTATCCCAACCCGTTCAACCCTGCGACGACCATCACTTACAGCGTGCCGGAGGAAAGTGCGGTGAAGCTGCAAGTCTACAATCTCGCCGGCCAAATCGTTGCGACATTGGTCAATCGCCGCGTGCCGGCCGGCCGGCATCAAGCCACCTTTGATGCCGCAGCGCTGCCGACCGGCGTCTATATCGCCGTGCTGCGCGCCGGAGATTTCACGCAGACACGGCGGCTCATCTACATGAAGTGAAGTGCGGGCGGAATCCGCGTCACCGGCAGTGTTGCGCCCACAGCAGAACGGCTCGTTCATATACACCGGCCGGAGACGTGCCTGCAACCAAAATTCGTGTCAACCGGATTTCGATTTGCCCCGGCTCTCAGAGTTCAAAAAATGGAGGTGGTCGTGCCCGAATTTTCTCCTCGCAAGCACCGGTCGAACATGGAGACCTTTGCGCGCGCACGCCAGGAATTCACTTTGGGGATGTTGGTGATGCTGCTCTGCACAAGCACGCTGCCGGCGCAGACCATTCCCAGCGAAATCAGAGTGTCACCCCGCATCAACACCAGTGCCGTCAGCGGCGATGCCGATGATCCGGCCATATGGATTCATCCGACCGAACCGGAGCAAAGCCTGGTGATCGGCACAGACAAAGTTGGCGGCGCTGTTTACGTCTGGGACATGAATGGCCAGCAACGGCAGCGCATACCCATTGCAAGCTATCCCAACAACGGCGATGTGCGCTATGGCATGCCGGTTAGCGCTGTGCCCGTCGATATTTACGTTGTCGGCGCCGAAAGTCCCAGTCGCCTGGTGATTTTCAGAATCGATCCAAGCACCCGCCAGCTCAGTGACATCACTGCCAGCGGTGCCACTTCGACACCAGAGGTCAAAGATCCCTATGGCGTTTGTTTGTATCGCCGCGCTAGTGACGGGGCAATGTACGCGTTCGTCAACAGCAATGGCGGCGTGAACGGCGTGCTAAATCAATACCAATTGCTGGATAATGGCAGCGGCAGAGTGCGGGCGGTGTTCGTGCGGTCTTTCGGCGGCGACGTGAACGGCAATCATTCCGAGGGCATGGTGGCCGATGACGAGCTGGGCTACGTCTACATTTCCGAAGAGGACTGTTGTGTGCACAAGTTTTACGCCGATCCGGACATGGGCAATCAGCAGCTTGCCGAGTTCGCGTACAACGACGGCATCGATCCTGATCGTGAAGGGCTGGGTCTCTACGGCTGCGCCGACGGCACGGGTTACATCTTGCTGTCCAGCCAGGGCAACAAGCGCGTCAAAGTGTACCGTCGTGAGGGCGATCCCGGCAATCCCCACAGCCACACGCTCGTCACCACCATCTACACCCCAGACGCCGGCGGCACAGATGGCCTGGACGTCACCAACCAGCCGGCTGGCACGAATTTTCCCCATGGCTTCCTAGCCAAGCACAACGGCGATGGCAAGAATTTCATGCTGTATGCCTGGGAAGACATCGCCCAAAACTACTTGACGACCTGCAGCATCGTTTCTGATTTCACTGCGACAGTGACTTCCGGCTGCGCGCCGCTGTCCGTCACGTTCACGGATCTCTCGACTGGCCCCGTGACGGCCTGGGAATGGAATTTCGGCGACAGCACGACCTCCACCGAACAGATTCCCACACACACCTACAATTCTGGCGGTGTCTACACGGTAACGCTGACGACCACCAATGCCTCCGGTTATCGTCACACCAGTTCGCGTGCCAACTACATTGCAGTCGGGAACGCGCCGATCGCGGCTTTCACCGCCGAGCCTACCACGGGCTTTCCGCCGCTGTCCGTGACGTTCACCGATCAATCAACCGGCCACGTGAGCGAGTGGCGGTGGGATTTTGGCGACAGCACCACCTCGACGCTGCAGCATCCCACACATGAATATGCCAAAGCCGGAATCTATTCCGTGACCTTGACGGTCTCCGATTCCTGCGGCAGCCACAGCGAAACCAAGACTGAACTCATTACCGTTAACTCGCCGGTGGCGGCGGATTTCTCCATCTCGGACACCAGCGGCTGCAGCCCGCTCACTGTGCAGTTCAGCGATTCCTCCACCGGCACGCCCACTTCCTGGCTGTGGGATTTCGGCGACGGCACGACTTCCACGGAACAGCATCCTTCCCATACCTACAGCGCAGCGGGCAGCTACACCGTCACATTGACGGCCAGCTCAGCGGTTGGCAGTGACATTGAAACCAAAACCGCATTGGTGGTGGTCGCGAGCGCCCCAACGGCGGGATTCCAGGCCGCGCGGACACTGATCAGCGTTTCCGTTCCTGTTGCATTCACCGATCAATCCTCCAGCAATGCGAGCAGTTGGTCGTGGGACTTCGGTGATGGCGGCACTTCGACCGAGCAGAATCCCACGCATCAGTACGCGGCAGCGGGGCAATATACCGTTTCGTTGACGGCTGCAAATGAATGCGGCACCCACACGGAAAGCAAGGCCGCCTACCTCACGGTTGTCGATACCGTCGTCGCAGGTTTTTCCGCCAACGATACCGCCGGCTGTGCGCCGCTGGCAGTGCAGTTCACCGAGCAGTCAAGCGGACCGGTGACGTCCTGGTTGTGGAATTTTGGCGATGGCACGACCTCGACGGAACCCAATCCTGCGCACACTTATGCTGACACCGGCAGTTACAGGGTCAGGCTCACAGTGTGGAATGCTGCGCAAGACAGCAGCGCGGCCGCGCGACCGGCGCTTGTGAGAGTCTACCCTCTGCCACAAGCGGCATTTACTGCCGACGTGACCAGCGGCAATGCGCCGGTGCTGGTGCAATTCACGGATCAATCCGCCGGCAGCCCGGCTTCCTGGCTGTGGGATTTCGGCGACGGCGGCAGTTCGACGGAACAACATCCTGCGCACACCTACATCGCCGCGGGCGAATACACCGTCGTGCTCACCATCACGAATGCATGCAGCAGCAACACCATAACGCAGACCAACTACATTCATATTGATCCTTGCATTGCGCCGGTGCCGGATTTTTCCGCTGCGGATACCAACGGCAGCGTGCCGCTGCCGGTCAGGTTCGGCGATCGCTCAACCGGCGCGCCGGCGGTCTGGTTGTGGGATTTCGGCGACGGCAACACTTCCTCGGAACAGAACCCCACGCACCAATACCTCACCCCCGGTGAGTATACCGTCACGTTGACGGTCAGCAATGATTGTGACACCAACACGGTGAGCAAGCAGAGTTATGTGACAGTGGTAGATACCGTCTCAGCGAAATTCTCAGCGGAGGCCGTCTCCGGCTGCGCGCCGGTGACGGTGCAATTCAGCGATCAATCAACCGGACCGGTGATCTCCTGGTTGTGGGACTTCGGCGACAGCACGACGGCCAGCGAACAGCATCCGGCGCATACTTACACGGCTGCCGGTAAATACACCGTGAAGCTCACCGTCAAGAATGCCGCAGGCTGGAGCAGCACGGAGATGAAGACTGAATTCATCACCATCAATGCGCTGCCGAAGGCCGCATTTGCCGCTTCCGTGCCTGCCGGGGAAACGCCGTTGACCGTGACCTTCACCGATCAGTCAACCGGCTTTCCTGCGCCCGCAACCTGGCAGTGGGATTTCGGTGACGGCAATACTTCCACCGAACAGCATCCCACGCACACCTACACGGCAGTGGGAAATTACACGGTGCAATTGCAGGTCACCAACACCTGCGGCGAGTCCACCGAAACAAAAGCGGACCATATTCGCGTGCGCGCCTGCACGCCGCCGCTGGCAAAATTCGCCGGCACGCCGGTGTTGGGCAGCGTGCCATTGCAAGTGAGTTTCACCGACTCCTCCACCGGCAATCCCACCTCGTGGTCATGGGATTTTGGTGACGGCAATACCGCAACAGAACAACATCCCTCGCATCAATATCTCACCCCGGGCGAATACACGGTTACGCTGCAGGTCGCGAATGGCTGCGATACGAGTGCGGTCAGCCGCCAGAACTACGTGACCGCGGTGGATACCGTGGCAGCGGCGTTCTCCGCCGATGTAACAGCCGGTTGTGCGCCGCTGGCGGTGCAATTCACAGATCAATCCACCGGACCGGTTATTTCCTGGTTGTGGGATTTTGGTGACGGCACGACTTCCAGCGAGCAGAGTCCCTCGCATTCATACGCTGCTGCCGGCAAATACACCGTCAAGTTGAAAGTCACAAATGCGGCCGCGGGGAGCAATACTGAAACCAAGAGTGAGTATATCGTCGTCAGCCCTGAGCTGGCGGCCGCGTTTGTTGCCGCGCCCACTTCAGGCAATGCACCGGTGGTGGTGAATTTCACCGATCAATCCAGTGGCGACTCGCTCACCTGGTCATGGGATTTTGGCGACGGCAGCTCCTCGACAGAACAGAATCCCGTGCATACCTACACGGCTGCTGGCGACTATGCCGTGAGTCTGATCGTCACGAATGGCTGCGGCACGGCAACCGAGATCAAAACGACTTATGTTCACATCGATCCGTGCATCGCCCCGACGGCCAGTTTTACCGCCTCACCCACTTCCGGCGGAACGCCGCTGACCGTGACTTTCACCGACCAATCCCACGGTGACTCGCTCACCTGGCACTGGGAATTCGGCGACGGCCAGACTTCTGCAGAACAGAATCCCGTGCACACCTATACAGCCGCCGGCGATTATACCGTGCGCCTGGTGGTGACGAACGACTGCCGCGCCGATACGGCCGTGCAGGCGAATCGCATTCACGTCGAGCCCTGCACGCCGCCGGCCGCCGCTTTTGCCGCGACGCCGGTCACCGGCAGCGTTCCGCTCACGGTCAGCTTCACGGATCAGTCGGCCGGCGAGCCCACCGCCTGGTCGTGGAGATTTGGCGACGGCACAACTTCGACGCAGCAGAATCCAACGCATGTCTTTGCCGCAGCCGGCACCTACAGCGTATCCTTGACCGCCACCAGTGCGTGTGATTCAAACACCGCCACGAAGCAAAACTTCATCACCGTGGCCGATACCGTGGTGGCGCAGTTCACGGCTCAGACAACTTCCGGGTGTGCGCCGCTGGCGGTACAATTCACCGATCAATCCACCGGGCCGGCGGCCTCCTGGTTGTGGGATTTGGGTGACGGCAGCACCTCGGCCGAACCGAATCCGTTGCATACGTATGCCAATGCCGGCACCTATCACGTCAAACTCACGGTGAGCAACGGCGCCGGCCAGAGCCGCACCGAGACGAAGAACAACTACATCACGGTCAGCGCTGCGCCGGTTGCGGCCTTCACCGCGGCACCGGTCTCGGGCAATGTGCCGCTGACCGTTGCGTTCACGGATCAATCAACCGGCGGGCCGGCCTCGTGGTCCTGGGACTTTGGTGACGGCAACAGCTCGAACGCGCAAAATCCCACGCACACCTATGCGACCGCCGGAGACTACACCGTGCAGTTGACGGTGGCGAATGCCTGCGGCCAGACCGCGGCAACGCAAACGAATCTCATTCAAGTGAAATCGTGTCCGCCACTCACGGCGGATTTCTCCGCCTCCGCCACCTCCGGCAATGCGCCGCTGCTGGTGAATTTCACCGACCGCACGACCGGCAATCCCACTTCGTGGTTGTGGGACTTCGGCGACGGCAGCTCCGTGGCGGAACAGAATCCCTCGCATCAATACGCCGCTCCCGGCACCTACACCGTTACCTTGACCGCCACGGATGCCTGCACCTCGGATACCGAGGTCAAAACCGGCTACATTAGCGTCAATAGTGTGCCGACTGGTAATCTGGCAGTGGGCAAGATTGTGATGGCTTCGGGCACAACCTCGCCCTATGCCGTCGAGCGTGCGGTGGACGGCACGACCACAACCTACTGGCGCAGCCTGGCCACCAGCAAAAGCACGCCCAACACCTGGCTAAGCGCCGATTTGGGCGCAGCCTACGATCTCGATCGCGCGGTGGTTCGGTGGAAGGAAAACTACTACGCGGTACGCTACCGCTTTCAAATTTCAAGCAGCGGCGGCAGCAACGACAGCGAATGGACGACGGTTTACACCAACACTGCCGGCCGCAGCGGCGTGCAGGACGTCACGTTTGCCTCGCCGTTTGCGGCACGCTTTTTCCGCATTCGCATGGATCAAAACAACAAAGACAACAATCAGATCTTTGAACTGGAATGCTATGCCAGCTCTCCCTGCCTGCCGCCGAGCGTGAGTTTCGTTGCCACAGCCACTTCCGGCGTCGCGCCGTTCACGGTGAATTTCACCGATCAATCCGGCGGCAATCCCACTTCCTGGAATTGGGATTTCGGTGACGGCACGAGTTCGACCGAGCGCAATCCCTCGCACACGTACAGCACGCCGGGCGATTACACGGTCAAGCTCACTGCCGGGAACACTTGCGGCACGAATACGGGGTCCAAGGCAAACTACATTCACGTTGAGCCGTGCCTGCCGCCGGCGGTGAATTTCACCGCTGCCACCACCTCCGGCAACGCGCCGCTCACGGTGAATTTCACCGACCAATCCACCGGCAATCCCACTTCCTGGAGCTGGAATTTTGGCGACGGATCGACTGCGACGCTGCAAAATCCTTCGCATCAATACACGGCTGCCGGCGATTACACGGTGACGCTCACCGCCACCAGCGGTTGCGGCACCGCGACCAAATCGCAAACGAACTATATTCACGTGGACCCGTGCTTGCGGCCGACCGTGAATTTCACGGCTTCCACCACCTCCGGCAACGCGCCGCTCACGGTGGACTTTACCGACCAATCCACCGGCAGCCCGTCTGTTTGGCGGTGGGAGTTTGGCGATGACTCGACTTCGACGCTGCAAAATCCTTCGCATCAATACACTGTTGCCGGCGACTACACGGTCACGCTGACCGCCACCAGCAGTTGCGGCGCAACGACCAAATCGCAAACAAACTTCATTCACGTGGATGCGTGCCTGCCGCCGGTGGCCAATTTCACGGCCTCGCCCGACTCCGGCAACGCGCCGCTGGCGGTGAGATTCACCGATCAATCCACCGGCAGCCCCTCTTCCTGGCACTGGGATTTTGGTGACGGCAACACCGCAACGCAACAAAACCCGACGCACAGTTACACGGCCGCGGGCGATTACACCGTCAAGCTGATCATCACCAACATTTGCGGCGCGGACACTCTGATTGCGGCGCAGCGCGTGCACGTCGATCCCTGCCTCCTGCCCGCCGCCAGCTTCACCGCCGCAACCACTTCCGGCAACGCGCCGGTGACTGTGAAGTTCACCGATCAGTCGGCCGGCAGCCCGCACGCGTGGCGGTGGGAATTCGGTGACGACAGCACCTCGACGCAGCAAAACCCCTCGCACACTTATCGAGTGGCCGGCGACTACACCGTGAAGCTGATCGCTACCAATGCCTGCGGATCAGACACGGCAATCCGGGAGAATTACATTCGCGTCAATCCCTGCGTTCCGCCCACGGCCAACTTTTCGGCCTCGGCAACCTCGGGCAATGCGCCGTTGAGCGTGAGTTTTCGCGATGAATCGAGCGGCAATCCGACTTCCTGGAGCTGGGATTTTGGCGATGGCACGAGCTCGACCGAGCAGAATCCCAGCCACCAGTACACTCTGGCGGGCACCTACACGGTGAAACTGACGGCGACGAGTGCGTGCAATTTCGACACGGAAACCAAGGTCGATTACCTCACGGTGAACAGTGTTCCGACGGGCAATCTGGCGCGCGGCAAAGCCGCGACGGCCGCGAGCACCACCTCGCCTTATGGCACTGAACGCGCGGTGGACGGCAGCGCCACCTCCTATTGGCGGAGTGGCGCTTCGAGCAAAGCCGCGCCCAACCTCTGGCTGCGCGTCGATCTCGAAGGTCCTTACTATCTGTCGCGCGCGGTGGTCAAATGGAAAGAGAACTACTACGCCAGCCGCTACCGGTTCGAAATTTCCAACACCGGCGGCAGCAGTGACAGTGAGTGGACCACGGTCTACACCAACAATGCCGGCACGGCCGGCACCCAGGATGTCACGTTCACTTCGCCCTTTGCGGCGCGCTATTTCCGCATCCGCATGGTTCAAAACATCAAGGATAACAACCAAATCTTTGAATTGGAATGTTACGCCGGCAGCGCCAAGCACAGCGCCGGTGACTTCGCCGCAGCGGCCTTGCCCGAACATTTCGAGCTGAAGCAAAACTATCCCAATCCGTTCAATCCCACCACGACCATCACTTTCGACCTGGCCACCAGGAGTGAAGTGGGATTGACGGTTTACAACACCGCGGGGCAGCTTGTGAAAAAACTGGCAAGCGGCACGTTTGGTCGCGGCCGCCATCAAATCATCTGGGACGCGACCGACATCCGGGGCGTGCGCGTGACCAGCGGCGTCTATCTCTTTGTGTTGCAGACTGACGGATTCGTTGCAAAGCGCAAGCTCGTGCTGGCGAAATAGCACGCGTTCGTTGGTCCAGCCGTCCAGGCGGCTTCTCCCCCAAAACAGGCGCGGCCATCGCGCTGTTTGAATCGTTACCGGCCGCGCCTGCCATGCTTTCCCGTTTTGCAGGTTTTCCCAACTGATATCAGGCTTCACCCGAGCAGTTCAACGGCGAGGTTGCGTCACCGCCGTGTCCGCAGTGCGCTGCGCAGCTTCAGGCAGAATGACGCGCGGTTTGCCGTGGCGTGTCATGACAATTCAACACGATGTTCATCATCAAACGAGGCATCTCAGGAGACTGAATGAAAAAGATCGTTTCTCTGACACTTCTGATCACCTGTGCATTCGGATTTACCGCTGTTGCACTGGCCCAGCCCAGCGTCCGGACATTGCCGCTGCAATGGCAACGCGGCAATGCCGGCTCTGCCATCCTTTCACCCCGCCGTGGAATGATCGCCGCCGCCCAAACCGACGAACAAGCCTTGCATGACGGAGCAGAATGGCAAATGACCCAACACAATGCGCAGGGCGCCTATCCTTGGGAAGTCGGAGGACCGATCAGCGAAGACACTCAGGGCACCACCGCGCGCGGGCTGCTGGTCGCGTATGATGTTTTGCGCGACAGCCGCTATCTGGATTCCGCCCGTAAGACGGGAGACTACCTCGTGAATACGCCGCCGCGCCGCTTTCCCGACGGCGACCCCGACATCGCACCGCTTGATGTTTTGTTTCTGGAAGAACTGAGCCTCATCACCGGCGATTCCAAATATGCCGATTTTCTGCAGACGAACTTGTGGAACAAACTCGCTGCCGGCACTTACGGCGAGCGCAACGATCAAAACTGTGCCGAATGGGCAGAAATTATTCCGGTTTTCGAAGATTTCTCCCACTGGACCGCGATGGAACCGGTATATCGCGCCATGCCGGCCCTCGCAGCGCATTACGCCGGTGAGGCGGCGCAGCGCGATGATCTGCTGGCCAGCATCATCAAGAAGCTGGAGGAAACCGGCTCGAGCGACCGCGACGGCGATCTCACCGGCATCGCCGGCGCGATTCAAGCCTCCGCGCACACCGGCATCAATCTCGATCCCCAAACCGGGCGCTGGGCGGCATTCAACTCGACGCAGGATTTTGTGGACTTCCTGGTGAGTTACCAGCGCCGGGGCGGCGACTGGCCCTATGACACCAGCGTGCAAGCTGCTTTCTACGTCGGCGACGTCAGCACGACTTCGTGGGCCATCATGGCGTTGAAGGCATGGGATCCCGAGCGCTATGCGGAGAACATCAGAAAGGGGCTGGATTTCATCAAGGCGCAACAACAGTCAAACGGCCAGATCCTCACCAATCCCGGCGCGCCAGCCAACACCACCGCCGGCGTCGAAGTGCACGGTGAAGCGCTGGTGGCGATCGGCACGGATGATTGCACTTTGTATGACGCCGCGCCCGCGCCCCCCAATCAGGCACCGCTCGCCGAGGACGACCTTGCCGAAACGGTGGAAGAGTCGGCTGTGGTCATAAACGTTCTCGCCAATGACACGGATCCGGATGGCTCACTCGATCCCGGCAGTGTGACCGTGGTGCGCGTTCCCGGCAACGGCCAGACGCAAGTGAATGGGACTACCGGCGCGATCACCTACACCCCGGCCGCCGGTTTCAGCGGCGAAGACAGCTTTGACTACACGGTGCGGGATGAGCGCGGCGCAGCCTCCAACGCCGCCACTGTCTTCGTCACGGTGACAGCGCAGGCCGGCGGCGTTTCCAAGACCTTCACGCCCGTCGCCGACACCTACATTTCCCAATCCAGCACCAGCCGCAACTACGGCAGATCCGATGAACTGCAATTCCGCCAGCGTACCGGCAGAGTCTACTTGCCCTACATCAAATTTGAAGTGACCGGACTGGACGGTGCGGTGCAAAGCGCGCGGCTGCGGTTGTTCGTTGAAAACGCCAACAACGAGACGGGTACGCTCTATCTGGGTTCGAACTATTACGCCAACTCGACCAATCCCTGGACGGAAACCGGCCTCACCTGGAATAATGCCAATCGCAACAACACCGCCATCGCCTCGTTGGCGCCGCTGCCGGACAATGCCTGGATCGAGTTCGACGTCTCGGCCACAGTGACGGGCGAAGGCACTTACACCTTCAACTTCCAAAACAACTCCAGCAGCACGGGCGTGCTGCAGCCGCGTGAAGGCGCAAATCCACCGCAGTTGATCATCCGCGTGAGCGATGACGGCGTCAATCAGCCGCCCATTGCTGTCGATGATGCGGCAACGACAAGCGCAGGCACACCGGTCGCGATCGCGGTGCTTGCCAATGATCGCGACCCCGACGGCACACTGGCAGCCGCCTCGGTGGCGATTGTCAGCGCGCCGGCGCATGGCTCTGCCAGCGTGAACAGCAGCGGCGCAATCACCTACACGCCGGCGGAGGGTTTCTCTGGGGCGGATACTCTCACCTACACCGTCGCAGACAATGAGGGCGCGCTTTCGAACCCTGCCACTGTCAGCATTGCGGTGCACGCGGCACAATCGGTTTTCACCTTCGTACCCACGGCGGACACTTACATTTCGCAAGCGCAACCGGCTGTGAATTTCGGCACCGCGGCCGAGTTGCGCAGCCAGCGGCGAAACTTTGCAGCGCTGCTGGCCTATCTCAAGTTTCAGGTCACCGGCTTGAATGGAACGATTCAGCGTGCGCGTCTCCGTCTTTATGTGACCAGCGGCGCCAATGACGCCGGCACGCTCTATTCCGCCTCCAACAACTACGCGGGCAGCGGCACGGCCTGGCAGGAATCCGGACTGAACTGGAACAATGCCGACAAGAACGGCACGGTCATCGCATCAACTTCTGCCGCGATCGTTTCGAACAACTGGCTCGAGCTGGAGATCGGCGCGCACGTGACCGCGGAGGGCACTTATTCTTTCGCGTTCATCAACTCCACCTCGCAGGTGGACGTGTTCAGCGCGCGGGAAGGATCAAATCCGCCGGAACTGATCGTGGAGACCGGTGCACAAGCAGCGGGCGCGCCGCCGGAGATGGCGGCGCACAAAGCGGCGGCGGCGCCATCGCTTGCGGCTCTGCTCGCCGCGGAGGCTGCAACGCCGGTCGCGGAATTCCGCCTCGATCCCAATTATCCCAATCCTTTCAACCTCGCAACCACGATCACCTACCATCTGCCGCAGGCAACGCGAGTGCGGCTGGTCGTGTATAATTCAAACGGGCAACAGGTGCGCACGCTGGTGGATGACTGGCAAGTTGCCGGAGTGCAACGCCTGGTGTGGGACGGTCGCGATGAAGCAGGCGGCAATCTCAGTACCGGCGTCTATTTTGTGCAATTGCGGGCGCAGGCCCAAACCCGCAGCATCAAATTGCTGCTGGTGAAGTAGCCGATCGCGCGGCGGGCGTTCGCAGTGCGGAGCAAAGAAGGCAACCGGCACCGCGAGCCCGCCTGCCCAAAGTTTTTTCAACGGCACGAAGTTTTAGCTTGCGGTTGGGTGAAAATGTCCTATTTTGCGCGCTATTTCTGCTGAGGGTATTATGCAAGTTGTAACCGACCTCATGTTCCACCCCTCTTGCACGCTGACATGCTACACCCGTCTGTTGTGAGACGAGAAATCGGTCCAGGATCAACTCCAAGAGCCAGGCGCAGTCCGTTCCACCCCTCTTGATACCCGACTGGCACGCGGGCGTTGGCAGGTTGTTCAAGCACTCCTGCTTCCCTGCTTTTTCCACCCACCTCTTTCGTTTCACGCAATTCCGGTCGTTTACTGCTTAACCGGCGAAGCCGTTCGTGATTTTGGAATTTACCGGCGCGGTCTCAGGCTTCCCATCATTCCCCGAGTTCAGAATTCACCAGTACTGGTGAACCTGCCTCTTACCGAAAACATACGCAGTCTCGCTACGCACGCAGCATAACGTCGTTGTGAAGGAGGTGCAGCCCAAGCCAGATCGCGATCGCGAACCTAATACAAAACTCCGGCAACAACATCGTGAAAAGACACGGTGCCCGGCGCGCTTGCAAGCGCGAGGGCTTTTTCCAGAATGCCGGCATGAAATGAAGTCACGCTACACTTCTCAACTTGATTGACGAAAGGAACAAAATGATGAAACAGCGACGCTATTGCTGGGCTTCGCTTTCCAGTGCCATGACGCGGCTTGTGCTCGCGCTCGTGTTTGTGTGCATGAGCGCGCTGCCTTTGGCAGCAGCGACGTACACCGTAACCAACACCGACGACTCCGGTACCGGTTCGCTGCGGCAGGCGATTCTCGACGCCAATGCGAACGCCGGCGCGGATATTATTGATGCGACCGGCGTGAGCGGCACCATCACTATCAACCCGGCCAGTTATTTTCTGGTGATCACCGATGATGTGACCATACTCGGCCCCGGCCAGGCCAATCTCACCATTAGCGGCGGCGGGGCCTCGCGCATTTTTTGGATTCAAAACGGCACGATCACGATGCAAGATCTCACGCTCGCGAACGGCTATGCCAAAGGCGGCAATGGCGGCGGCGGTGGCATGGGTGCGGGCGGCGCGATTTTCATGCACGAGGGCAAGCAGGGCACGAACCCGACGGACGTTGCGACCGGCAGCATTAACCTGACGCTTATCAATGTCACGCTAAAAGATAACGACGCGATCGGCGGCAACGGCGGCAGCGGCAACGTCACTGGCGGCGGCGGTATGGGCGGCAATGGAAATTCCGGTGGCGCATCGGGCGGTGTTTTGGGTAGCGCAGTCGGCTATGAATATGGCGGCAGCGTGACCGACGCCACGGTTTCCGCGCGCGGCACAAATGGCGGCATTGCTATTTTCGGCAGCGGCGGGCGAGAGGGTAGTCCTTTGGACGCGGGTTTCGGCGGCGGTGGCGGTGGAGACGAAGCCGGTGGTTTCGCCGGCGGTGGTGGTGGCGCCACGATTGGTGGTGGCTCTTTTGGCCGCGGCGGTTTTGGCGGCGGCGGCGGAAATGCGGGTACGGACAATAATTTTACGAATAACGGCGGCGCGCGCGGCGGCTTTGGCGGCGGCGGTGGTGGGCTTGCGTTTCCAGGCAATGGCAGTAATGGCGATGCCGGTTTAGACGATGGCCAAGGTGGTTTCGGCGGCGGTAATGGCACGACCATTGGCGGCGGCGGCATGGGCGCGGGCGGCGCGATTTTCGTGGCAAGCGGCATACTCACGCTGAAAAGTGTGCTGTTCGAAAATAACACCGCGACCGGCGGCACCGGTGGTAACAGCGGTCAAGGTCTCGGCGGCGCGCTTTTTATTTTTGATAATGCAGATAACGGCGGCAATGCCGCGCCCGGCACCACGAATGATCCGCTTGTCTCGGGTTGCGATCTCACGTTCTCGGGCAACTCTGCTTCGACGAGCAATAACGACACGTATGGCAGCATCGGCTTTGCAAGCGGGTGTCCCCTCATCCTCACCGCAGAAGGGCCCGCCGGCCCACTCGCGAGCGGCGCGCCGGTTACGGTCACGATCAAGGTTGACAAATTCACGAATATCGGCACACTGCAATTTAGCATCACTTGGGACCCGACCGAATTACAGTTGGATAGCAATACTCCGCTCACGATCGACGATGATGCGCCGCTTATCGGCACGCCCGCGTCCGGACAATTGACCTACAGTTGGTTTGATAGTGACATTGACTATGGCGTGACTTTGCCGGACGGCACGACGATTTTGACTTTGAATTTCACCATCGTCACGCCCGGCCCGGCAACCGACGTGAATGTTGATCTCACCGATGATCCCACGACCGTCGATGCCTCGGATAGCAATTTTGAGAGCGTGCCGGTTACGTTAGAGAATTTGGTGAGCTTTGAGGTCACGGCTCCAATAACCGTCAAACCGCTCGTGTTGGTCGCGAACAAGATCACGCTGAAGAGCACGAAACAGAGCACGCCGGCCGGGGACATTCATTCCAACGGTCTGCTGACAGTCGAAAAAGGGTATCCCAGCACCTACAAGTCCAATCTCACTGCGGTAGGCAAGATCACCATCTACACCCAAAACACCATCAACGGCGATGTGAAATCACAGACCAGCATCAGCAACGCGGGCACCATCACCGGCACGAAGACGGTTGGGACGGTTAATAATGAAGCGTTGCCGAGCTTGAGCTACTCCGCCGGCGGCCTGAGCAAAATCGTGCCGCAAAACGGAACACTGGCGTTATCACCAGGCTCCTACAACCACGTGACGTTGGGCAGTTACAGCAAGCTCCAGCTCACCAGCGGAGACTACTATTTCACCAGTCTCAAATACAGCGGCAGCACGGTGACCACGGTCGTTATCGAAATCGATTTGAGCAGCGGCGATCCGATTACCCTCAACGTGGCCAACAACCTGTATCTCGGCAACGAGGTAGAAATTCGCCTGCTGCCCAATGGCGAAGCGGACAGCAAGCTGGTGACCATCAACACGCGGCAGAGCACGGCAGTGACGCTTGGCCGCGAGGCGTATTTGATCGGCTCCTTCAACGCACCGAATGCGAAAGTGACGCTGGCGAAGAACAGCCAACTGCGCGGCTCGCTTTGCGCGAAGGAAATTCTCGTGAGCACTGATTGCCTGTTCCTGCATCACGATTCGCCCGGCTCGTTGCCTGGCCCCGGCAATTTGCCAAAGCCTTCTCTTGATGATGACGATGAGCAACCAGCAACCAGCGACCAGCAACAAGTAACCAGTTATCAGTTGGAGCAGAATTATCCGAACCCGTTCAACCCGACGACGACGATCAGCTTTGCCTTGCCGCAAGCGGGCGAAGTGAGCCTGTCGATCTTTAACACCAGCGGGCAGCTCGTGAAAAAGCTCGTAGCAGGCGCAATGAACGCGGGCCAACACACGCTCGTGTGGGATGCAACGAACGAACGCGGCGAACGCGTGGCGAGCGGCGTGTATCTGTATGTGCTCAAAGCCGGCGAATTTACCGCGCAGAGGAAGCTCGTGTTGATGAAGTAATTCAAGACCGCTGCAATTCAACAGCCCTGGCGAAGGGCGAAAAGTGACGCATGCAAAACGTACTTTTTGCCCTTCGCACCGGGCAAATCGTGAGGCATGAACGTGGCGCAAAAGCGTATCGGCACTGCAACTTTGAACAACCATTTTAGCTCCCGCCTGTCGCTTAATAGCTTTCAAGCGCCGGGCAACCATCACTTTAACCCAAGGAAGCTTTCGATGAAATCGATTCTGCGTATTTCCACAGCTCTGGCACTGGCTGCCCTTGTCGGTTGCAGCCAGAACCAACAACCGGTTTCTCCGGAAACCAATGACACGGCACAAACTCTCGCGGCAGAAGAGTTCAGCCTCGAGAAGTCGCTGCCCAAAATCACGGTGCCGGATGATTACTCGACCATCCAAGCCGCGGTGGATGCCGCGACCGGCGCGACGAAGATCAACGTCAAATCCGGCACGTATACCGAAGCCGTGAATGTGAACAAGCCCAATCTCGTGATTGGCGCGACCGGCACGGTAACGCTTAACGGCGGTTTTTATCTCACTGCGGATGCGGATAACGTCACCATTCGCAACTTCAACATCACCCCGAACGCGAGC
>JAKLJX010000026.1:37657-93572 GCA_023150945.1 bacterium
AACAACGTGATCAAGGACAACAAGTGCAACAACAACACCGCCAGCGGCATCGATTTGATCTATGCCAACAACAATACCGTGAGCGGCAATACGACCAATAACAACACCGGATCCTTCAGTTGGGGTATTCTGGTGCGCAGCAACTCGAACAACAACACCGTGAAAAAGAACACGGCGTTCGGGAACGTGCCTTGTGACATCGAGAACCTAGCCGGCAACTCGGGCAACGTGTTTATTAAGAACAGCGCGGGCTGCACCAGCGGGTTCTAGGCCGCGTCGCATGGGGCATGGCGTTGGTAGAGAACAGGTAGAGACGAGTCGGCGACTCGTCTCTACAGATTTTATGGGCGCGAAGCAAATCGCTGCGCGCCCGTTTGTTGTTTTGGGCACACGCAGCGCCGGCGCTCTTTCAATCCCGGAGGGATGAAATGTGTCTAGCGTGCGTTCATCCGCTTTCGGCAAACTGCGTAAGAGTGAAATACGGATTGATCATAATGCACTTCCCCAAAACATTTCATGCCTCCAAAGTTCCGAGGGCTTTTGAATCGGCGAGCTATAAACATGGCACTCCGGAGTTTTTACCGCGCAATGCAAGCGCATGTTCATGAAGTGAATTTCGAAGATTGAGAATCGCGAATCGCGGAGCGCAATTCTCTATTTTCGATTCTCAATCCTCCAGCACACCGCGGGACACCAGCACGGGTCGAACTGCGCATGGAGTCAGCAAGAAGCTATGCTTCAGCCATTAATCACCAATCGGAGATTGTCATGCAACATGCACCGAAACGCTCTGCGGCTTTGCTCAGCGTGATAACGACTTTCGTCGTTGCGCTTATGTGCTGCGCGCCGGCTTTTGCGCAAATCACCGTCACCAATGCGACTTTCCCGAGCGCCGGCGATACGCTGAAAATGGCGGTGAATAACTCCCCTTCCGTCATCAATCTAATTTTCACCCCGCCGGGCGGCCCTCAAACTTGGGACCTCAGTGGCCTGAATGTCGATGCCACGCAAAATTTCATTTTTCGCGCGGCAAGCGAAGGTAGCGTGTCCGGACAAGTGTCCGGAGCCGAATTGGTCACACTTCCGCCCACGCCTCATGCGGAGGAGTATTACAATGTGACCGCCAACCGGTTTGAATTACAAGCCTATTATGGCATTGCGCCGTATGACCTCGTCTCAAATTCGCTCTTCCACTATAACCCGCCGCTGACGGAGCGCCAAGCGCCTCTGAATTTTTTCGACATCTACGCCAGCTCGTCCGGGATACTTGAAAGATTTCTGCCTTCCGCATTTAAGCCTGCACTCGTCGCGGCGCTACCCGCAACGCTTGACTCCTTACGCTATCGCATGGCGATTAGCCAAATCGATGTCGTGGATGCATATGGCAGCATGAGCATACCCGGCGGCACTTATGATGTGTTGCGGGAGAAGCGTACGCGGTACACGGAAACTCGCTTAGACGGCAAACATCCCATACTCGGTTGGTTGGATATTACCAATGACGCGATTCAGGCCGGCTTTCACG
Organism: bacterium; assembly: GCA_023150945.1. Classification (NCBI taxonomy): domain Bacteria; species bacterium. Next base: position 39,183 of record JAKLJX010000026.1, read on the forward strand.
GTCTAGGCGTTGATACCACCGTTTTCTTCTATTTCTATAATGACGTGGCGAAAGAACCGATTGCCAGGGTAACTCTCAACGCCGCACAAAGCGCCGCACAGCAGACGCTGTTTAGGTACAACCCGGCGGTCACGAGCGTGGCGAGCAATGAAAGCAACATTCCCAGCAGCTATGTTTTACATGGCAATTATCCAAACCCGTTTAATCCCACGACCGTGATCAGTTTTCAGTTACCAGTGTACAGTGAAGTCACGCTGTCTATTTTCAACACAAACGGGCAGCTCGTGAAGCAGCTCGTCGCGGGCGAGATGAGCGCGGGTCGTCACAGCTTCACATGGGACGCGACGAACGAGCGCGGCGAGCGCGTGGCGAGCGGCGTGTATCTGTACGTGATCAAAGCCGGTGAATTCACCGCGCAACGCAAGCTCATCCTCATGAAATGATGTTCGAAGATTGCTGCGAGGGAATCGTCCCACGATTCCCTCGCAGCAAATCTCAACCTTCGCGATTTTGACCACAGGCAATAATGTCCAGCATTATCGCCTTTTTTGTTGCCGTGGTATTTGGCTCAAAGGGTTTTGGTGTTACGTTTTAAATGGCGCGGGAAGCCGAGCCTAATGCCAAACCGATTCGTATTTCCATTTCTTACGGCCATCAACCGACGCTTTGCTGCCCTTCTTTTCTTGCTTCTGGCGACGACGTCGCTGCACGCGCAGAACGAAGCCGCGCCACCGCTGCACTTTGACCACATTCAGAGTGAACTCGGCCTTTCGCAAAACAATATCACGTGCGTGCCACAAGATCACAAGGGGTTTTTGCGGCTCGGCACCTATGCGGGATTGTACCGCTTGCGTGGGCGCGAGGCGAGCATGGCGGGTGACGCGGAGATCGTATCTTTTCACCAGCCAATGCCCAAGGAAATCGATCAAACGGTGGCTTATAAGATTTTTGAGGATCGTGAAGGTGCTATTTGTGAAGATCCGTTCGAGCCGGAGAAGCATTTACGGCTCGGTACCGCGGGCGGCGGATTGAATCGCTTTGACCTCGCGACCGGGCAGTTTGCGCATTTCGCCCCCAAGAACGGCCTGCCCAATATGGCAACTCTACGCGATTCTGAGCGATGGGCAAGGCAACCTATGGACGAGCACCAATCATGGGCGGTCGCGTTGCGATCCGCGCGCGCGCGTGTTCTAGAATTTCGACGCGCGCGATGGTTTGCAGGACAACGAGTTCAGTGCCGGTGCCTATGTCAAGCGCGCCAAAGGTGAGCTGTTCTTGGGCGGCATCAACGGTTTCACTGCGTTTTACCCGGAAGCAATACAAGACCATCCGCACGCGCCGCCCGTGGTTTGGACGGACTTTCGTTTGTTCAATCAGCCGGTTGATCGCAAGTTGCCCGGAGGCTGTACATTTCAAGGTAACAGACCGCCAGCCCAACTTCTACAGTTGGGCATTCTGGGGCCGGTTTTGCCGGTCGGGTGCGGTCAACTCGCTCTTCTGTTTTCACATCCTTTGAAAAATCGCGAAAATCGCCGCGCAGTGAAGACCTGCCTCCCTGATTTCGCCCCTGGCGTGTGGTCACCAAAGGTGGAAATGCCTCGCGCAGTTCTGTCGCCACCCCGGTTTGGGCGATGAACCACACAAAGTCATCGATGAGATCCGTCAACTCAAACTTGTTGAGGCGATTCTGCCCACGTGGCAAGGTCAAAAAAACCGGCTGCCGTGCGTGCGTAAACCCGAACCCGCGCCGCAGGTCCTTTTGCAGCGACTGCACCTGACGCCGCTACATCGACTCACGAAGAATCGAGTATTGTAGTGAAGACTCCAGCCTATTCTTGACACAAACATTGAATTTAGCATATCCAACTGTCGATCTTGGACGGATGTTGGGCGTGCTCCAATCAGGCTTGCTCCATTTCGTGAAGATCGCCCTCCGCGTTTGCGAAAATTGGCCGGCGGTGATTTCATGAGAATCAACTTCCGTTGTTGTCGCATTTTTACGGATTAAACAAACAAGCGGATTTGTTGTTATTGTTCGCATGCTTTTTGGCCCTGAGTGGGCTGGATCAATTTTCAATTGCCAAGCAGAGGCGCCATGAAACTTATTTCCGTCAACGTGTCATCGCCAAAAGAAATTCAATACAAAGGGGAAACCGTGACCACTGGCATCTTCAAAAAGCCGGTGCCAGGGCGTGTCATGCTGCGCGAGCTGAATCTCGATGGCGATGGCCAGGCGGATTCAACCGTGCATGGCGGCATTCACCAGGCGGTATATGTCTATCCGTTCGAGCATTACGATTACTGGAAGCAAAAGCTTGGCCGTGAAGATTTGCCTTACGGCCAGTTCGGCGAGAATTTTACGGTGGTGGGGATGACAGAAGATCAAGTCCACATCGGCGACGTTTTCCGTATTGGCAGCGCGAGCGTGCAGATCACGCAGCCGCGCGTGCCGTGCTATAAACTGGCCATCAAAATGAATCTGCCCAAATTTCCGAAACTTTTCATGGCGAGCGGCCGCACCGGTTTTTATCTGCGCGTTCTGCAAGAGGGCGAAGTCGGCGCCGGCGATGCGATCGAGCGCATCGAGGTCGCTCCCGAAAAGATGACCGTGCAAGAAGTTTTTCATCTTGCCTTTGGCGATCACGACGATCGCGAGGCGCTCAACAAGGCGCTGCGAGTGCGCAGTCTTTCGCCAGGCTGGCACGGCATGTTTGCGGAGCGCTTGGCGGCGAGATAGCAAAGTGGGATGGACAGCTTCCATTTCAATTTCCATTCACGTCAAACCGAAAGTATCGTTTATTTGCAGGGCGAAAATGACCACTCGAAACTCTGAGCGCAACAATGCTGATTGGCTTGCCGCATTAGGCGGTGAAGGCTCGGCGGTACAGGAAACCTTGCGCGATCTCACCAGCATTCTGCGGCGCAACTTAAGCCGCGCTTTTCGGAATCGCGCCGGAGTCGACGACGCCATCGTGGAAGATTTTGTTCAGGAGGCTTTAGTGAAGATTACGAATAACCTGAACAGCTTCCGCGGCGACAGCCAATTTACAACCTGGGCGACGGTGATCGCCGTGCGCACGGCCATGACGATACTGCGCCGCGCGCATTGGAAAAATGTGTCGCTGGATCAGGTGGCGTTGGACAGGTTGGAACATGGCGAGTTGAGGCCGACGCAGGAACAAGACAGCCAGCGCCAGGAGGCCGTGGAGTTGCTCTATAAGTTGATCGAGAATCTGCTCACCTCGCGCCAGCGCGAGGCCGTGCTGGGTTCATTGGCCGGCGTTCCGCAAGCTATATTAATGGAGCGGCTTGGCCTCAACCGCAACTCGCTCTACAAGCTGGAACACGACGCGCGCAAGAAACTGAGAGCGGGCCTCGAACGAAACGGCATCTGCGCCGAAGATGTCAGAGAACTTTTTCACGAGTAGTCAGAAGAGAAAGAAGACAGCTTATGAAGCTTACCCGAGAAATACTCGATCGTCTTGCCCAAAGCCTCGCGGCTACTCATCCGGAAGAGATTGATTGCGACGAATGGCTCTCACGCGTTGGCCGGCTGCTAGAGATCGTGCAACGGAGAGAACCGGTGCCCGAGGAACTCGCGCCCGTGCTCCATCATATCGAGTTGTGCGCAGAGTGCGACGAAGAGTTCAAATTGCTCCTGGCCGCACTGAACGATGCGAAGTAGCCGGCGCATTATGCAAGTGTATTGATCGGCAGAACTCCTTCCGGCGGTGCTGAATGAAAATCTCGCTGCTCAGTGCTGCCAGTCTGGTTAGATTGCAAATTGGCGCTCTGGGTTACGACCTCACGAGGTAAGATATCTGCTCCTCACGTCGTCTATACAGATGACGCAGACAAAGGACGCGAGACCGCGCCCTCTCATCCCTCAACCAAAAGAAAGGAGCAAACATGAAACGCGTCATCACATTTTTAGCAGGCTTGATGCTATCCACAAATCTCGCCCTGGCGGGTGATCTCGTCAACGCTGATGCCCACAGCAGAATTGCGCTGCAGGGTTACGATCCGGTGGCGTTCCACACGATCGGCCAAGCGGCCAAGGGCAATCCGGGCATTGTGGCGGAATATCACGGCTACAAATATTTGTTCGCCTCCACGGAGAACAAAGCCACATTCGAGAAACAGCCGGAAAAGTATCTTCCGATCTACGGCGGCTATTGCGCATATGGCGTGTCCATTGGCCAGTTATTCCCGGTAGAAATCGATACCTGGGAGATCGTCAATGGCCGTCTCGTCCTGCAATACAACCAGGACATCAAGCGCGAATTCGCCAAGCATGAAGAGGCTAATTTTCGCAAAGCGGAAGCCAATTGGCCAAAGCTCGTGAAAAGCAACAAGAAGTAAAGTCGAAGATACCGCGCCCCGTTGCTCCGCAGCGGGGCCGGTTTGTTGAAGGGGAAGGAGAATAAGGGCAGCGAAAATCGGCTGAGCGATTCATGTGCCAAACAATGTGCGCAAATTGAGATTAGGCGTGCATTTTTTTATTTCAATTAGCTAACCGCATTTTCTGTTTGGATGAGTAGGCTATTCTGTCTACACGATCATCATGAAAACCTACTCACCAGATCTCCGTCAGCGAATTGTCAATGCGGTTGACAGCGGCATTGGCACCTTTTGTGAAATAGCAAGGTTGTTCGGCGTCCATGGATCATTCATTTACAAAATGCTGCGGCAACGCCAACAACTAGGCCATATTGCGCCTTTGCCTCATGGTGGCGGTGCTCACCAAAAACTTGATGATAGAACCCTTGACTTCTTGATTGATCTAGTGGAGCAAGTACCGTATATAACTTTGAACGAGCTTCGCTTGAAATGCCAAAGGCAGGCCAAGATCAAGGTCAGCGTCTCAACCATTTGGTATGGCTTGGAGAGACGCAAAACAACAGTAAAAAAGTCGCGATCAGCGCAAGAGGCTGATCCGGCAGATGGAGCCGCATTCAGCAAAAAGTAGGAAAAGATAGAGGCGCGGCGCACTTGTTTATCGATGAATATGGCACCAAAACGAGGATGAATCGTTCTCATGCGCGATCTGCCAAAGACAAAAGAGCACACATGTCCGAGGCCTTCGACCCTGCGGTCAGACTGTCAGTGATCAGTGCACTGTCTTTGACAGGCGTTGGTCCCACGCTCACAATCGAAGGCAGCGTTGATGGTCAAGTTTTTGAAGATTATGTCGAACATTTCCTTTCTCGCGAATTGACGCGCGATGACATTGTGATGATGGACAACATCAGGTTTCATTATAACCAAAGGATTCTCGCCAAGCTTCGCGATCTCGGAGCTCGTGTTGAATATTTGCCAGCCTATAGCCCGGATCCTAACCCCTTGGAGGAATGTATTTCAAAGATCAAGGCTATACTGCGGAAGAAACGCTCAACGACAAGAAAGAAACTTGAGACTGCTCTTAAGCAAGCCATCAATGAAGTGACGAAGAGTGACATTGCCGGTTGGTCCAGGTAGTGCAGATATCCCTCTTCATTCAATTAGAAAATGCCGTAAATCAATGATTGGTATTCCACAGGGCTCGCTCGGTGAAAGCCTTGCGTGAGTCTGAGAATCTTTCAAAGATTCGGGCGGTCGCGTTTCACCCGAAGAGATGATCAAATGATTCCAATAACCCCAAATGATCAAGATTGTCCGGAGCGCACGGCACGGACGTAGTTGGGGTCGTGCACGCCGCCGTGGGTGCAGGCGCCACCGTAGAAATAAACAACCCACGCCCCGCCCGACGCCTCTTTGTCCGCGGTCCAGATCCAATGTTGGTTCTTGTCAAACACCGGATCGATATAAAGATCACGATTCCTTTTCTCAGGCTCCATCAAAGACATCGCCTCCTCGAGCGTCGGCAAGCGCCAGTCATTATAGCCCGCAAACCTCTCGCGATTGAGTTGTTCGAGGTATTTCAACGCGTTTGCGAAGGTCATTAACTCTTCCGATCCACCTCGCTGCCAAGTGAGACCGGTAGCGTGATCAATCACCAGCTTTGCGCCATTCCGCTCGACGCTTTCATACTGATGCCGTAAGCCGCGGCCATGCTTGTTTATGTAGTAGTCAAAGAATCCCTTTTCCTTGAGCATGGCCGGCACTGCATCTGGGGAAAGATTCTCCACTGGTTTGAAACGCAGGCTTGTGACTTTCTGATTCGGCCGCAGAGACTTTGATGGTTGCGGGGGCGAGGGTTCTTGTGGTAACGGCTTCTGGTCGGCAGTTTTGGCTTTGGCCAGCTTGGGTTGGGCTTGCGGCGGTGGAGCAGTTTCTTGATTTGCAGTCAGCGGACCGTGCGGCACGGCGGCGACTGTTTCCTTTGCCGCGGTCTCAACCAAGGGTTGGGCATCCAATCCCAAAGCGCCCAGCAAAGCTGTTGTTGCTTTTGCAGCATCACGCAAATTGATATAAAAGCCTTGCTGGCCAAAATGCCCGGCAGTTTGGTGCCGTCCAGCAGGCAGGGAATGATCTTCTTCTTGAGCGAAATCGCGTTTTCCCATTCCAGCGCCACCCATTCCGATTCGCTCGCGGCCTGGTACCAAATCAAGAGCAGCGCGTCACACCGCTCGAGCGCATCACTGATGCGCCTGGGCAGGCTGTCGCCGCCGCGAATGCCGGCATGATCGACCCAAACCGCGGCGCCGGCCCGGCGCAAGGCTTCCTCCAACTCGAGCACCAGGGGCTTGTCCGTCCAGGAATGGCTGATAAAACCTTGGGTGGGTGAATGTCGGAAGCAGCCACGGTGAAATCCCGAAACTGAAAGCCCTTGCAAGCCCAAGGCGCGCTCTGGGAAAGCGCACAAAAACCTGCAGGGCGGAACAGCCGAAAGCGGAATGTTTTCCCAAATGTGCCTTGTGCCGGCGAAGATACAAACTGCCGCGGTGGAGTTCAAATGCTTTTTCCAGCCGCGACCGCGGCCGTGTTATCCGTCAAGCTAAACCAGGAAGGAGATGATCGAGCTGGCGGGCCGTCCCAACACACCACCGCCCGGGCGGTTCGGCATGCGCAAGAACGAGTTTCATTTGCCTTGGGCACGCTTCTAAGCCAAGCGCCCGGGCGGTTTCTTCATTTCTGGACTGACACTCTGGCACATCTACCTCGGCCTGATATATCTCCCTCCGCTACGGCGCATTTCAATCCTGAATAAGACTCTATAAAAACTAACCTTAAACAAGACACATTATATTTTCGAAAAGGCAAGTTTTCTCTTGAATGGTGAATTAAAGATCACTATAATTGATAAAAATGGTGTCTCTAAAATCACCTTCAAATGCTCAAGGAGACGCGATTATGCCGAAGCCATTGGAGCTGCCGAAGGGCCAAAGTGTGCTGGTGGAAGTCGATTTGCGCTATGCCGGCAGAGGCAGCCGGCTTGACCCATTTTTGATTCATTACAAAAACGAGCGCTACCGCATCCTGCGCGTGACTCGCCGCCAAAAGAAGATCATCCACGAACGGGAACACATGGTTTATCACATCAAGATCGAGCGCCAGCGCGAGGCGTATGATCTCATTCAGGATTTGAAAACCAGCATGTGGAGCTTGCGCCAAGCGATCAACCCGCGGTGAGCATTCCCGGCACCGGGCGGTGCCCTGCCAGCTTCGTGTTGCCATGGCAGGAGCGCGCGCCTCTTCTGTTTCGGGCAATCATCATCTCAATTTTCAAACGGGCATTGCCGACTTGGACTACAGCTCATGAGGTGAGAACTTGCGTGCCGAAGAAATAAACGAGATCATCGCCGTCACCACGGATTACCGCCTGGGCCGGGTGGTGCCGGTTTGCTTTGATTGGCAGAACCGGACTTACACGATCGCTCGCATTCATTTGCATTGGGAGGAAAAAGGCCTGGGCACGGTGAAGGAACATCATTTCACGGTTTCAGCCGGAAGCGCGGACATGTATGAGCTGATTTTCGAGCCGGCGGAAATGCGCTGGCGCCTCGGCCAGGTGCTCATGGAAGGATGAAGCTGAGATGGACCGGACGATTCTGCACATCAACATCCCGAACTTTGCGGTCGCGCTGGAATGCGTGCGTTTTCCCCGCTTGCACGGCCGGCCGGTGGCGGTCGCGGCTTTGGGCGGCGAGCGGGCCAGGTTGGCCTCGGTTTCGCCGGCTGCCGGCGCCGCGGGCATCGTGGCCGGCATGCCGGTTTATCGCGCCCGGCGTTTGTGCCGCGATTTGACCGTGCTGCCGCTGGATGAATCCTACTATTCCTCCGGCAACGCCCGGCTGGCCGCGATTCTGTTGAATTTTTCCCCGGTGGTCGAGCCGTATCGCTTCGGCCGCGCCCATTCCGATGTCACACACACCGCCCGCACCGCCGGCCGCGCGGTTGACATGGGATGGCAAACGCTGAAGGAAATCCACGCGCAACTGCGGCTCGCCGGCACGGCGGGCGTGGGCGCGAACAAATTGCTGAGCCGGATCAGCTCGCAAGTCGCTCCCGCCAATGCGGTGCAGGCCATCCGCCGCGGCCACGAGCAAAAATTTCTCGCGCCGTTGTGGTCGAATTATTTGCCCGCGGTGACCGCCACGGTGTGGCAGGAATTGCAGGAATTGAATCTGCTGCGCATCGGTGAAATCGCCCGGTTCGCCGCGCCCGATCTGGTGATGGTCTTCGGCAAACTGGGCGGCGTGCTGTTCGAGCAGGCGCACGGCATCGATGACACGCCGGTGGTGTCCCCGGACTCGGCGCGGGCAACCGAGATCATTCACGGCGCCGTGCTGGCGCCGGACGCCAATGACGCCGCCCTCCTGCAAACGCAACTTTTGCCTCTGGTGGAAAGGGCAAGCGAGGAACTGCGCCTGAAAAAATGCAACACCGGCAAGTTGCGCATGGAGATCACCTTCAGCGACGGCAAGAAGGCGATGGGCCAGACGCCCTTGCGTTCACCGGCGTTTCTGGCGCAGGCGCTTTATCCCGCCGCCCGGGAGTTGTTGTACCGCCTCACCCGGCGCCGGGTGCGGGTGCGCACCATTATTCTCGCGCTCGGCAAACTCTCGCCGCAAGCGCGGCAGCTCGATTTGTTTTCACCGCCCACGCCGGCGCGCGCGGAAAAGCTGCAACTGGCAATGGCGGCGGTGCGCGCACGCTGCGGGGAAAAGGCCGTGGGCTATGTGCGGGTGAATTGAAGAAAATCGCGAGGTGAAGCGATGGCTTTAACGCTGGCAGATTACGAACGCTTGATCAAATGGGGAAGCTGCAGTTGGAACTATCCGGTGGGATGGCAGGGCGTGGTTTATCATGACCACAAAAGTGAAACCGATTTGCCCTTGTTTCGCAGCCCTGCTGTCACGCCGCACGGCCTAGCCGGCACTGCCGTGATCAAACAGAAAAAAATCGGCGGTACTTATCGCGCCGACTTGCTGGCGCAATATTGTGCCTTCAAACCGTTCGCCACGCTGTGCTTTGACATGACGCATTACCGGCTGTTTACCGCCGGCGAGCTGGCGGAGTTCGCGCGCTATTTGACTCCGAATTTTCCGGTGGTGATCAAAGTCTGGCAGGGGCTTACCAAGATCGGCCATTGGCACAAGGCGGGCACCGCGACTTATGAGCGCCAGCGCAATGAAAATTTCCTCAATGCGCGGGTTTTTGCCGATCAGTTTCTCTCACCTTACCGCCGCGCCTTTGCCGGACACGCCGCCATGTTTCTGTTCGAATTCATGCGGCTGGGTTATTATGACACGGCACGGCAACGCTGGAGCAATCCTGACCCGCGCCGCTTCAACCGGGCCTTGCAGCAATTCTTTGCCGCCGTGCCCAAGGATTTCCGTTATGCCGTAGAACTCAGAGACCGCAACCTGGTCAATGCCGAATATGCTCAAGTCTTGCGTCAACACGGCGTGGCCCATTGCTTCAACCAGTGGGAGTCGATGCGGTTGCTGCGGGAACAATTCGCGCTCGTGGGCTTCACCGCGCCGTTCGCCGCGGTGCGGGTGTTGACCCCGCCGCGGGTGAAATATGCCGCGGTGCAAAAAGCCTATGCGCCCTATGATCGCATTCACCGCCGCCTGCCGGAGATGCGCGCAGACATGGAATTATTGATCGAGCACGCGCTGCAGCATTCGGTTGATCTCTCGCTGCTCATCAACAACCGCGCCGAGGGCAATGCTCCGGCTACGGTGCAAGAATTGGATGCTGCCCTGCGCCGGAAGCTCGCTGCGCCGGCGAAAACACCCGCGCCGGATCGCATACCGGCGCTTGCAACAAACATTTGAACCGCGAAAATGCGGCGATCGCCGCGCTGGAATGGAATTCTAACTTTTCTAAGCCAGATTTCAGACAAGCTGAAACCTGAAGCCCGCGGGCAGCAATAAGTCCGATTCGTACACTGTTGTCTCGCACGAGGTATCCACCACCACTGTCATCCAGTTGTCATCCAGTAAGGATCTTGTGAAGATTTGAGTACACCCCCTCGCCATTCACCTCACAAGCTCACCGCCGAGACGCGGAGACCGCCGAGAAGGACTCTCTTGATTTTGAAACTCCGCGCTCTCCGCGCCTCCGCGGTGCAAGCGGTTGCTTTGTGGTCAAGGATCTTTCAGAATTTTATTCTGACTTTGAGCGCCTGATGGCCTTATCACCACTGATCGCAACAACCCAACAGATAAAAAGCGCTTTGCGCAGTCGGGTTGTTTCAATCCGTTGAGAAATCTCCGTGCAGCGCGAAGGGCCAAGCGTGCAGCTTGTCTGAAATCTGGCGTAGCCAAGTGAGTCATCTGTTGTCTTCATTCGCAGCATCATTCTGCCGCCAATCATTCTCATTCATCCGGCTCAGTCTTGCTTCGGCTTGATGCAATCCTCGACCTCATTTTTCGGACTGTTGACGAGCGTCGAGACTTCGTAAGCCGTCAGCTCCTGCGCCGGATAAGGCACGAGCAGGCCTTGCAGTTGATCAATGTCTTCGCTCTTGAGCCAGGCCTCTTCAAGATCAGGCGGAAGGATCACCGGCATGCGGTCGTGGATCTGCTTCAGCAACGCGTTGGGCGTAGTGGTGAGAATGGTAAAGGATCTGATTTCCTTGCCGTCCGGCCCCTGCCACTTCGCCCACAGTCCGGCCATCGCAAAAAGCTGGCGCGATTTCAGCATGATGCGCAGCGGCTGCTTGGTTTTGCCGGTTTTTTGCCATTCATAGAAGCCATCGGCCGGCACCAGACAGCGGTATTTCTTGAAGGATGACCTGAAGACCGGCTTCTCCTGAATGGTCTCGCTGCGGGCATTGATCATGCGATTGCCAATGCTGGCGTCTTTGGCCCAATGCGGAATCAAGCCCCAGCGCATCATCTCCAGCCGCCGATGGCCGTTTTGATCGAGGATGAGCACGGGCGCGTATTGCGTCGGCGCCAGGTTGTAGCGCGGCACAAAATCCGTTTCCTCGGTGTCGAAATCAAAGCGCATTTGCATCGCGTCCAGGTTGGCTGTGTTGGTGTAACGTCCGCACATAACCACCTCTCTTGGCAGCTTGGTGAGATCCGGCAACGATTTTGACCGGCTAGTTTAACACCGCCGGCGGGAAAACTCAATCCTTTTCTCACCGGCTGACAGGATGATCCCGGGGCTGCGGGAACGAAAGCGCCTGTCCCCAGCGGGGACAAATGTGATAGCAAAGGGCAACGCCCTGGGAAACAAGAAATCGCCGGGTTTTATAGCCCGATCAGGGCGAAATGAAATTACGTATGCGGCCTCGCCTCATTCTATTTCGCGCCGTTGGCACTCCGAGTTTGGCTTGAACTTTATCTTGGGGCGTTGCCCCAAGCTTTCATAGGCCGCCCCATTGGGGCTTTTGCTTTCTCCCAAATACTAAACTTGACACCGAGGCCCCTCGTAGGGTATTGTGGCAACCGCGAATTTATTGACCTTGGCAGCCGAGCGGGGACTACAAACCTGCTCACCCAATTGAAAACCGCTGTAACCTTCGCGGGCAAACCTTCATGCAGTTTTATGCGGCTTTGCAAACCCACGCACTTACAGCATTTTTCAAATGCGTGTGCAGATTTATGGTCCTGCCTCCTGGTGGGGCACTGTTGCACCCGCGAATCCATTGGCTTCAACAGCCGCCCACAAGGGGCGGAGACTACAAACCTTTTGATTCAGTTGAAAACGGCTCTAATGGAAATCATGCAGCATGTTTCCCCTGCTCACCGCGCATTCCCATTACTCCTTTGGCAAGGGCGTGCCCTCGTTGCGGGAGTTGTGCGCCGCCGCCCATGCGCTGGGCTATGCGGCCCTGGCCTTGACGGACAGCAACGGCATTTATGGCCTGGTGTGGTTTTTGGAATTGTGCCGGGAGTACGGCTTGCAACCCATCATCGGCGCGGAGATTCAACACCGCGAGCGCGCCGTGTTGCTGGTTTACCAGCGTGCCGGCTACCATAATCTTTGCCGCATGCTCTCGGCCCGCCATCTTGACAAAAATTTCTCACTCACGCAGTTGTCCTCGCATCGTGAGGGCTTGATTGTGTTGAGCGACTCCCTGCCCTTGCTGGAAACGCTGGCGCAAGCGGGCGGCACGGAGAATCTTTTTATCGAGCTGCGGCCCTGGTCGAATTTCAGTGACGCGATGAGACAAAGCCGGCGCACCGGCATACCCGTGGCCGCGGCGACGGATATTTACTTTCTGCGCCCGGAAGATTTCAAATTGCATCAGTTCCTGGTCGCGATTCATGAAAACGCGGCGCTCAGCCGCGTGCCCAAGGATCATTTCGTCTCAGCCGAGGCTTTTCTCAAAAGTCCAGCCGCGCACGCGCGTGAATTTTCCGCCTGCCCGCCGGCAGTGGAAAACGCCGGCCGGCTCGCGCAGCAGTGCGCGGCCTTTCAACTCCACCTCGGAATGACGATTTTCCCCACCTATGACACCGGCGCAACCCACAGCAGCGTCGAGCTTTTGCGCGAGCTGTGCGAGCGTGGGGCGCGGGCACGCTATGGCGAAATGACCGCAGCCGTGCGCGACCGCATGGAGCATGAACTGCAGGTGATCATCAGCAAGGGGTTTGCGGATTATTTTCTGGTGGTGCGCGAAATCGTGCAGCAATCTCCGCGCACGTGCGGCCGCGGCTCGGTGGCGGCCAGCCTGGTGAGTTATTGTCTGGGCATCACCAACGTCGATCCCATTGCCCATAATCTCTATTTCGAGCGCTTTTTGAGTCCGGGCAGAAAAGACCTGCCCGATGCCGACATTGATTTTGCCTGGGACGAGCGCGATGACATTTTGAATTGGATTTTCGCGAAGTATGGCGAGGCGCAGGCCGCGATGATCTCCAATCACGTCACGCTCAAAACCCGCGCCGCCATTCGCGCCGTGGCCAAAGTTTACGGCCTGCCGCCCGGCGAAATCTCACGCGTCACCAAAAAACTTTCCGGTTGGGAAAGTGAGCGCATCGCCGAAATGGTGGCCAAGCATCCGGTGTACCGCCAGGATGATTTCCCCGAGCCCTGGCCGGAAATCTTCGCGCTGGCAGAACGTTTGCGCGGCACGCCGCAGCACCTGAGCGTGCATGCCGGCGGGGTGGTGATCGCGCGCGAGGGGCTGGATCACCATGTGCCCCGCCAGCGCGCCGCCAAGGGCGTACCCATCATTCAATTTGAAAAAGACCAGGCTGAGGATTTTGGCCTGGTGAAAGTCGACGTGCTGGGCAATCGCAGTTTGGCGGTGGTGCGCGATGCTCTGGCCGAGCTGGAGCGGCAACATGGCCTGGTTTTGGATTATCAAATCTGGAATCCGATCGACGATCAGGCCACGCAGGCATTGATCCGCGACGGCAAAGCCATGGGCTGCTTTTACATCGAATCGCCGGCCATGCGGCTGCTGTTTCACAAAGCGCGGCGCGGCGATTTTGCAACGCTGATCGCCCTGTCCTCGCTGATTCGTCCCGCCGCCAACAAATACATCAACATGTACGTGGAGCGCTTGCACGGCCGGCCGTACGCGCCGCTGCATCCCCTGCTGGCCGAGGTGCTCAAAGAAACTTTCGGCGTGATGGTCTATCAGGAAGACGTCAGCAAAACCGCGATTGCGCTGGCGGATTTCAGCACCGACGAGGGCGAGCAACTGCGCAAGGTGTTGACCAAGAAACACGCCGAGAAGAGGCTGGCGGATTTTCGCGAAAAATTCTTCAGCGGCTGCGGCCGGCGCGGCCTGGCTCCGGCCAAAATCCGCGAAATCTGGGACATGATTCTGAGTTTTTCCGGTTACTCCTTTTGCAAGCCGCACAGCGCCTCTTATGCCATGCTCAGTTTCAAATGCGCCTGGCTGAAAGTGCATTATCCCGCCATTTTCATGGCCGCGGTGATTTCCAATCAAGGCGGCTATTATTCCACCCAGGCCTATTTGAGCGAATGCCGGCGCCTGGGTTTGCAAATTCTCCCGCCGGATATCAATCGCAGCGACTGGCAGTATGTGGGAGAAGGCCAAACCGTGCGCGTGGGCTTGATGCAGTTGAGGGGAGTTGCAACCGCGGCAGTGCGCCAACTGCTGGAAGAACGCCGGCGCAACGGCCCTTATCAAAGTTTTTGGGATTTTCACCGGCGCGTGGCCCTGGCGCCTGCGGATGCGCGCCTCATGATCAAGGCCGGTTTGTTCGATACCGTCGAACCGGAGCTGTCACGGCCCGGCTTGATTTGGCTCCTGCGCTGCCTCACCAACGCCGGCACGCTCGCCGCGGGTGATGAAGCCTGGTATCAAGCGCAACGGCGGCAAGCCCGGCAACTCCAAGACTACAGTCCCGGCCTCCGGCGGCAGCACGAGTTCAATGCACTGGGCGTGCTTTGGAGCGGCAACATGCTGGAGCTGTTCCAGTCGCAGCTTGCGCCCCTCAAAAGGATCTTTGCCAAAGACCTGCCGCGCTCGGTCGGCAAACACGTGCAACTGGTGGGTTGGCTGGTGACGAGCAAGCTGGTGCGCACCGTGAAGGATGAAATCATGGAATTCTACAGCTTCGAGGACGAGACCGCGATTTTCGAGACGGTGTTTTTCCCGAGGGTATACCGGCAGTTTTGCCATTTCATGGTGCAGAATCACCGGCCCTTTTTGCTGCGCGGCTGGGTGCAGAATGACCGCGGCGCGATTGCGCTCAATGTGACGTTTGTACAAGCGGTGTAGCAAGATTTTGACTAAAGCGGTTTGCAATTGGGTGAGCAGGTTTTTAGTCCGCGCCCCTGGTGGGCGGCTGTCGAAGCCAATAAATTCACGGTTGCCACAGTGCCCCACGAGGGGGCAAGCCTACGATTCCTGCGCACGCATTTGAAAAACGCCATAACGCTCTTCTCCGCGCCACCCGAGGGCTTCCGCCTTCCGCTTGTCTGAAATCTGGCGCAGCGTATTCCTTTGGCAAAGCGAGCACGCCCGCGACGTTTTTTCCAGCTTGGTTCATTGGCAGTCCGGCAGACGGCGTTACGGAGGCACCGCGGGTAGACACGCTTGCAGCCGGAGCCGGCGCTGAAAAACTGCCGACCTCCCTCACGCGCCCGCAAGCGCCTCACTTGACTTTGATGACCAGAAACGTGACATCATCGTCTTGGGGACGATCACCGGCCCAAGCCTTTCCGCCCGCGACCAGATGCGCGATGATTTGCTCAGGCGACCGCTGCGCTGCTTCAGCAAACAATGCTTTCGCCGGCTCTTCCCCCAGCATTTCTCCTTGCGCGTCAAACGTCTCCATGAAGCCGTCGCTCATCAGAAGAACGGTGTCATCCTTATGCAACACGAGTTCTTGCTGCTGATATTGGAAATCCGCAAAACTCCCCAACGGCATGCCCTTGAGCATGACCTCCTCCACCTGGCCGGTGGCGGCGCGGTAGAGCAGTGCGAAAGGCATGCCTGCCGCGGCGATCTGCAAGCGCTGCTCTTTGAGCTTGATAACGGTCAAGGCCATAAACAGCTCGCGAAACCCCATGGCTTTGAGCGCTTTGGCAGCTTTTCGCAAAATCTGAGCAGGCTCGGGTTCCTCGGCCAGCGCGTTGAACAGACTCTTGGTTGCGGTGACCATCGTGCCCGCACGCAGGCCGTGACCGGTGGCATCTCCGAGGGCGGCGGTTAGTGTACCGTCCTCGTGCAGCTTGAAATCGTAATAGTCACCGCCAACTTCAGTGGCGGTTTGCATGTAAACGGCAATATTGCAATGTGGAAGCTGGGGAATGGTTTGGGGCAACATCGAAAGTTGCAGTTTCCGCGCCGCCTCCAACTCTTGCGTTTTGCGTGCATTCTCCGCTTCCAGAACCCTGGCCTGTAATTCGGCCGCTTCTGCGCGCAGCTTTGCTTCACGAAATGCCGAACGCTCACGCTCTTTGGCCAACAATCGCCGGCGCTGTATGCGATCGACCGCAAACACCAGCAGCCCGCATACCAGGGCATACCCGCCATAGGCCCACCAGCTCCGATACCACGGCGGCAAAATGGAGAATTGGTACGCAGCTTCCCGGCTCGCGTGCTCATACACGTTCTTTGCCCGCACGCGAAAATGATAGTTGCCTTCCGGCAGGTTGGTGTATTCCCTCTCGGTCTTGTCACTCCAGTTTGACCATTCTTCGTCGAAACCCTCCAGCCGGGTTTGGAATTGCAGGCGGCCGGCGTCTGCATAGCTGGTGGCGGAATAAGCAAAGCGAAGATTATTGTGAACGTATGGCAAAGCCGGGGCTTCCCGGCCGGGTCTCTCCACTCCTCCAAAGATCAACGAATCCTTCCCCATCACCACGCGCCGCACGAGCGCCGGATAATCCGCGTTATGGTTTACCTCGCGGTTCGAATCATAACGAATCAACCCATTGCCACCGCCCAGCCAGACGACGCCGTCGTCCTCGGCATAAATCGTCGAGACCAGTTCAGCCGAAAAACGCTGGAACGGCGCTGTCAGCCAATGATAGCCGCCAGCGGCTTGGCGCGTGCCCATCGCGATTCCTCTGCCCAACGTCCAAACACGCTGCTGCTGGTCTTCATAGAGCACCCAACCCGGTTGCGGCGGCGTCACCATGAGCGTGCGATCCACGACAAAGCGATGACTGGCGGGGTCAAAGCGATAAATTCGGTCGGGAGAGCAAAAGTAAGTTGTGTGGTTGATTTCATAGACTCCCACCCATCCGATCGGCAAGCCGTGCTCCGGGCCAAAGCGCTCGACCTGCACGCTTTCCCAAAGGGATTGGTCGCGCGCAGCAAAGCTGAAGCGCAGAAGGCCGGTGGCATATGTGCCCGCCCACAGCTTGCCGTCCTCTGTTTCAACAAGAGTCCTGATTTCATCCTGAACGCCCCGGGCACGCCCTTCCTCCCGCCAGCCGCCGTTTTCCCAACGCAGCGAAGCCAGGCCGTTGATGCCGACGAAGACACGCCGGTCATCCCATTGCGTGCTTTGGAATACTCCGGCGTTGAAATCATTATTGCGTGAGGGGCGAACTACCTGGGCTTGCTTGTCACGAATGGCGTACACACCGGCGTTCGTTGCCACCAGGAGCTGGCCGGCGCGCGCAAAAAAATCCCAGGACTGTTCAGTCGGCAATTGAATCGTCTTGAAAGTCGCTGCTGCAGCGTCTAGATAAGAAACACCGGCATTGGTAGCGACATAGAGCACGCCGTGGTGCCGCGTGATTTTCCGGACCGAGCTTGCCAGTCCGCGTTCGGCATCAAAGAAGCTGACCGCGCCAGTCAACTCCACGCGCGCAATGCCATTGTCGAGTGCCAACCACTGCGTCTGCGGCCTGGAAGGATCGGCATAGGCGTAATACACCGCATTGTCCGGCAAACCGCTGTTGCGGTCGAGGGTTTGCAGCAGTCTACCGCTATGCTCCAGCAGCACCGCGCCGCCACTGCGGGTGTTGAGCAGGAAGTTGCCGTTGCGCAGCGCGAGACCGGGCAAATAAAGGCCGCTATTCCGCAGGTATTGGTCGGCTTCCGTTTTGAAGGGCGTGAAAGAATGCCCGTCATAGAGGAATAGGCCTCGCGGATGAGTGCCGATCAGGATGGGGTTCGGCAGGACGATTTCACCTTTGGCGCTGTTGCTGCGCACACGGGCGTTGGCTTGGAGTGGAAATGGTTGGCGTCCCCTTCCCTCCGGCATGACGGATGAGGCGGAATCTGCAGGACTCACGGGAAACGGCAGCATCACATAAATGCGTTCATCGGCAAACTGCTCACCACCTGGAACGAGTTGCAGCGCGTCCGCATGCAAACGCAAGAGGCCCTTGCCCCGCTCGCGCACATAGAGGACACCATCGACAACAAAGCCCTGATGAAAGGTATTGGCCGGTTGCCAGATTTTCATCTCTCCCAACGGCTCGCCCTCCTGCAAGGGGGCCGGCGCAGGCGTCCAGCGAAAGAGAAAGTTCTCCGTCAGAAAATAGGTGCTTTCATCCAGCACTCGAGTCACCCAGACATCCGCGAAGTCCCGCGCGTTTTCCCTCACCTGCGGCAGAAGCGAAACAAATCGCAATTGTCCGATAGGGTCGACCGCCAAGTAACCGAAATCGCCCACTCCGCCGGCGTAAATGCGGCCCTCCGCGTTCTTATCCAGGGAACGGCAGATGCTCTTGTTGGGGAATGGCATGAGTTGCCAAGCGGTGCCGTCGTACTCGAGAATGCCACTGGTATTGCCGAAATACATCACCCCGCGGTTATCCTGGACGATCGCCCAGTTGGATGACTCTGCGCCGTAATCTTTCGGCAGCCAGGCAGTGAGAAAGGGTTTCCCCAGCTCGTTGCGAGTTTGGGCTGGTGTAACGCCAGGGAGCAGAGTGAAGAGGATAAGAATTGTGCCGGCCTTGAGCAGCCTAACCCAGTTGGTGGCAAAGCCTTTCGCCGGAAGCAGAGTTCGATTCCTGTATTCGATTCTGGCTGCGCAGCGGAAGCTCTGCCTTGGGATTGTCATGGGCATGCGGGCGCCGAAGGAAATTAAGGGAAGGAAGCCTTCTATTGTCGTTTGAAAACGGCAGCGGTTATGCGCGGTGGCATACAAAAATGACTCAATGAGTCTTGAGAGTTCTCAGCAAGCCGGTGCGGAGAAATTTGTGCCAAGCTTCTCTCAAGCGCAGCTCATGATAAGCTTTTCACGTTTCAAGCGCAAGCCCGGCCTGCCTCCCACCCTTTCGTACCGGCCTTCTACCTCGCGTTTCGCCAACCCGTTTGCCTGCTTGCCAATGGATTCGGAGATTCACCACCGCCAGGGCAACAGAATATTCCACAAGCTGCGGCTGGTGATCGCCTTGAGCGAGTAGTCAGTCCCAGCAATAATCGCGCGGGCTGCCAATAGCCCACTTTCCACTGCCGGGCCAATGCCTTCGCCCATGTCGGTTGTCGCCAGTCCCGCAGCATCGCCAACCAGAAACGCGTTGCCCATGCGGCCGGTTTGAATCTTCTGTCCGAGATAGTAATTGTACCCCCGCGGCTGAAGAGAATCGTCACCGATCAGTCCGAGGCGCGACAGGCTTTGGACAAAACGCTCCCAATGATCACGAATCGTCTCCCCACGCGCTTTGAGTTCGGCAAACTTGCCGCCGATTCCGAGGTTGAGATAGCCGTTGCCCTTTGGCACATACCACGAATACCCCGGCAGGTTGTGCTCGGCAAACCAGAGATAGCAGTTTTGATCCTGATACGCGCAGGCGAACTCCTGCTCCATGGTGGTGATCAGCAGCGCGCGCGGCCGCGGGTTGATCTGCTGGAAAAAAGCCCGATACACCGGACAGTTGGTGCCGCCGGCGCCCACCAGGTACTTGCAGCGATACGCGTCATCGATGACATAACCTCCCTGTTCAACGCGAATGTGTTGGGCAGTGTGCTGATACACCGGCACATTGGCGCGCTCGAGCAGCCAGTGATCGAATTCATATCGTCTGATGGAATACTGGCGGGTTCTGATCGCCAGCTTGCGCCGATGAATCCGGAAGTGCAGCCGGTCAAAGGTGAGCAGGCTGTGGGGATAGGTGGCCAAATCAATCTCGAGATCGCGGATGACTCGCGGCGTAATCCAGCCGGCGCACAGTTTCATGCGCGGAAACTGCTGCCGGTCGAGAATGATTGTTTCAATCCCAGCCTGCCGCAATTGCCAGGCGCAGGTCGAGCCAGCCGGTCCGCCGCCGATGATGATGACTTCAGAATCGATCATTTGCGTTTGTGCGCTCTGAGCTTCGGGCAAGTCTCGTGCAGCCAACGAGGAAATCTCAAAACACTCGAACCCACACCCTACTGACCTCTCCCTTCTCTCCTCTGCCTTCCTCTACAGCCGGCAGTTCGGTTGCCTGGTTCCGGGCTTGGTCATGACGACTTGCCAAAGCTGCGTGCCGCGCGAACGAAAGCCGCCGGCGCTGCTCAGCAAGTAATAGCGCCACATGCGGCGAAAGCGCTCGCCGTATTTTTCCGCCAACCGCGGCCACGCCTTCTCGAAATTGTCATGCCAGGCCAGCAAGGTCCGGTCATAGTCCGGGCCGAAGTTGTGCCAATCTTCCATCACGAACAGGCCTTCCATGGCTTTGCCGAGCTGCGCCACCGAGGGCAGCATGCTGTTGGGGAAAATGTATTTTGCCGTCCAGGCATTGGTGCTGGTCGTGCTGACATTCCCGCCGATGGTGTGAATGAACGCCACGCCCTCCTCCTTGAGCGTGCGGTCGACCACTTCCATGTAGGTGCGGTAGTTCTTGTAGCCCACGTGCTCCATGATGCCGATGGAAATCACCCGGTCGTATTTTCCGGTCACGTTGCGATAGTCCTCCAGCCGCAGCTCGACCGGCAGTCCGTGGCAGAGTTGCCTGCCCAATTCCACTTGTTCGCGGGAGACCGTGACGCCAATGACTTTGACGCCATGCTTGGCCGCGGCATAGCCGGCAAACGCGCCGAAGCCGCAGCCCAGCTCCAGCACCGTCATGCCCGGCTGCAGGCCGATCTTTTGGCAGACCAGCTCGAGCTTGGCCTCCTGCGCTTGGTCGAGAGTTTGAGCGTTCTTCCAATAGCCGCAGGTGTAGTTCAATCGGCGGTCGAGCATCGCCTGATACAGATCATTGCCCAGATCATAGTGCTGCTCGCCAACTTGAAACGCCCGGCGGCTTTTTTGCAGATTGAAGATCCTCGCTCGCGCCACCGGCCAGAGTACTTTCCAATTTCCTTTCACCTGCTTTTCCAGGCGCGCGCGAATGACTCGGTCGAAAAACTGATCGAGTGCGGCGCAGTCCCACCAGCCGTCCACGTAAGCTTCGCCGAGACCCAGCGCTTTTTCGTTGATGACGCGCCGGTAAAATCCGGCATGGTGGACTTGCGGGTCAAATGGCTGATCGCCGTTGATCGTAATGCCGGCGCCGGCCAGCAGTTCCCGCAGCAGGACTTCTGCATGATCTTTTGCCATCGCTCACCTCCTGCCGAAGTCTGACAAACCGCAATTAAAAAGAAGTGAAGTCTCAGAGAATCTCTGACGCTTACCGCCCGGTTGCCGGCGCATTCTTCAGGGATTCCCTGCGTATTTGATCGCCGCAACGGCGTTTCGAAATACGATGATGATCAAAGATCCAATTCAACAACTCGGCACATTTGCCACGCGCACGGAGATAATTCGAACTGTCGACTGGGGATAAACATTCGGGCTGGCAACCGCAGCCGTGAAGGCAGCACATTGATTTGTCATGCACCTGTGGCCGGGTACTTACCGCTCCCTTGCTTTGGCTGAGGAATCTCACGGCGCCAAGCACTTGAATCCTGGAGCATCCGGGCAAAAGGCCCTGTTTTGTCGAGTTATTCCCCGGGGGCAATACTCACTGGCACATCCGGAATATACCACACATCTTTCTTGAGATCGATGCCTCCACCCATCTGTTCCTGCACGACCCGGTCGACAATATGCACGCCGGTTCTGGCCATGTTCGAGAAAGAATCAATGCCATCATTCGGAAAACCTATTCGGGTCCGGTGGATGTTGTACTTCTCGGAAAACTTTTGGTGAAAGGCGGCTTCGATGCCGTCTTTTCCGATCATAAAACCCAACAACCCGCCCCAGGTTGCCGTCGGGTTGTCAGAGTCCCAACCGGCCAAGGCTCCGATTCTTATGGTCTCCTGAATATCGCCGGCACCATAGAACAGGCTCACCAGACTGGCCGCAAAATTGATCCCCGCCGCAAAACAACCGTTGCAATACTTGCCTTTTGAGGTCATGTCGTAGCCATCTGCCTGCTCGACTTGATAGCGTTGATAAAGTTCATCGCGCACTTGTTCCCAGGGTTTGTTCGCGGTGTATTGCTTCCTGACAAAATCATACATTTTCGCCGAGTAGGCATGATCCGGCAATCTCCGGCGCGCTTGATCGGCCATCCGAAGAATTCTTTCGTTTCGGGGAATATGCTCATCAAAATACGATGCCAGGGAGTACATGAGCACGTAAAATTCCGCGATCCACTCAGCATCATAGCGTGCCGTGGTTTGAATGGCAAGATGCGCCAGGGTTAGCGCCACCTCCGGACGCGCCGGAGCAAAAAGCCCAAAGATCTCGGTGGTGAGTTGCGCATCAATCATCTCGTAATCGGGATTATGATCCGGATGCCCAGTTGCGGGCGGAATCAGTCCTGCTTTCATCAAATCAAATGCCCGCTGATTCGAAACCCAGAGATAGTTTTCCTCCTCGGCGCGAATATGACGCAACCACCCGTCGCGGATCTGCTCCCCGGACAGCATCGTGGTCTTGCCGGCGTACAAAAGGTATTGATAAATGTATTCAATGTCGGTGTCGTCATCCGCTCCCCAAACCTCGCCTTCTTTCGCAAAAACAAAATCAATTGTTGGAGACAGCGGGCTGGGCTGGCCCTCACCCCAAATGCTCGGCTGGTCCGGCTTTCCCCAATCCTTCCGTGTGTAAAACGCCCCTGTCCGCATGTCGCTGAGGTTTCCGATCTTGTCCATTTCCGTGACCAAGCCGGTCCAATTCGCAATACACGCGCCCAGCCAAAACCCTTGCAGTTTGTTGAAATATTGCGCCCGGGAAATCATGCGATCGTCAGGCCGCGGCTGGTAGGCTTTGTAGTCAAGTGTGGGATCAGCCTCGACTGCGCGTGCTGCAGGTTTGCTTTTGCCGCATGAAAATAGAGGCGGGATGATGGAGAAGGCAACGGCGATAACCAAGGGGGCTCGGACGATATGCCGCACGGCAGGTCTTCCACGCTATGGGGTGTCAAATGATTGCGCTGAATGAATGCCTTGACTGCCAGCGCACAACTCGGAGCACGAGGTGAAGACGAAATAACCTGCAACCCTTGTCCGGCCGGCTCGGCTATTTCACCTTTTTCAGAGATCGATTTGTCTCCTCAAGGTTGAACTCCTCCGGATCAAATCGGCCGACCCACACCAAATAGGACTCGTGTTCTTCATGCTCGGGATCCGCAATAGCTTCAAGAAACCTCGCATATCCCCACGTTCCGCCCACGTCCTCTGGAGGACGTGCCCGCTTGCCAGCAATACAAACCGGATATTTGGCCGCCTGTTCCGGAAGCAGTATCTTCTCAACAAGAATATCGTGTTTCCAGCTATCGCCAAAGTCGTATTCGTATTGAAACCTCCGCTTGGTCGCTGGTGCCATGGCGGCAAGGGTATGGTCTCTCTCGTCAACAACTGGCTCCCAATCTTCTGGACTGGGAATGCTGTAGTATTTCCCGTCGATGAGGAATTGATGCAGGTGGTAATCGAGCCAGCCGAAAGCGGCCTGGATAACTCGATGCAATTGGTAGAGAGTGAAACCTCCAGGGACAAGAACGCGACGCCAGATGGGTGGGCGTATTTCGTGGAGGGTTATCTTGAGTTGATATATGGGGGCGTCAGCTTTGGTGATTCTTTTTGACATGACTGCTTTACCCTCCCGCGCACATCGCGCAGTCGTGATTCTGGCCCTCGCTTCGCCTGCCGGTCGCCAACGCCCGCGCGGACGAAGCGACCCACAGCATCACCTGCGTTCGATGGGTTTTTTGCGCCAGCTTGGACTCGAGGCATCGGTCATTGCAGATCTGCACCTGTCATTATGCCGGCAAAGTGCTAGCAATTACGGGCAAGGCTCATCAACTCGCCCTACTTCTCATTCTCTCGATAAATGATTGAGACATGTAGCGAACAAGTCGCCGTTTATTCACCGCACGGATTTGGTTCAACAGAATACAGGAATCGTTTTTCAAACCCCCTTCCGATGCTTTGACAAGTACCCGCACCGGCGACTGACTGGTGGTGGAGGTCAGCGGAGCGACAATTGTGAGCGGGCCGTGCTGGTTGCCGAAGTCGTTTTGAATGATCACTGCCGGCCGCGTCTTCTTGATTTCCATGCCCAGAGTTGGGTCCAAATTGACCAAGTGGAAAGCGCCTCGTCGTGGAAAGTGACTACGTGCTTGCCGCTGTTCCATGGTCACGCGCTTTCCTGCCCGTCCACCAACGTCGCCTCCCAGTCGGCCGCGATCTGTGCATCTTCTTCCGCATGAGCCTGATACCCACGCACGAGCGCATCCCGGAGCTTTTTCTTGCCCTGCTCTTGAATAAACCAGCGCGTCGCCTGGTCGATGCAGGCATTGCGAGAAGAGAAATTTTCCTTGCGCCACACCACATCGGCAGATTGGACGGTCTGCTCGGGCAGGGCGACCAGCACCCGCTTTTTCGCCCTTGTTGCCATGGCCAGCTTCCAGTTAGTCATGCCTGCTTCGAATATACACGACCAGTATACTCAAGAGAAGCTGCAAATGTCAACTACTTTTCTATGGGTCTGCAAGCTCTGAGGGTACAGATGAATCGCCGGAATCATGGCTTGGAATCAGCGGTTTCCCGAAGGAGTACACCCTCGGCGTTCACGAACGCTATGTTGGCCGGTTCAAGGCCGTCAAGCAAGATGAAAAAGCTGGCAAAGAACTCTTTCAGTCGCTTCACTGAGGCCATTGGCCCAGCTCCGGCGGGAGGCGAGGCCGGTATGCCGTTATCACCACCCCCGATATCCCCACCCCAACCTTGGTGCAAAGCTCAATCCAACAAGGAAGCGCTTCGTGCAACGAAGAATTATGCGGCGGCTCACACTGACCCAGCGCCAACGGCTCTTCTGAACGCATCGCGCCGCATGAATTCTTAGATCGTTAGGCATTTTCTAAATAGTGATCCTTTAGGCTGTTTGAGTGCCTAATGGATCGTCGCCATACTGATTGACGCCGTGTGTCCCTCGAACAAAACCGAGGTATCCGAAAAACCAAAGAACACCAACGATAGGAATCAGTAAGATTAGCGACATCCAGCCGGATTTCGAACAGTCATGCCAGCGCTTGGCATATACGGCGAGGCTGATCCAGATACTCAAAATGAACCAGCCCGCGTAGACTATCCAAATGACTATTTTAGGAAATCCTTCGGCTTCCGATGTAAATGGAGCAAAGCCAAGGATCGTGCCTAACGGAGACAAAATGCATAGCGATATCCAAAATGCTGATCGCGGTATACGGCCGGAAAAGGAGAAAAGGAGATCCATCACGTCGAGCTTCATGCGTGATCTACTCCAATTAGAAAAAAGGAATAATCCGAAGCAGGCCGTCCCGAATAAGACAAACAAGTTGAATACGTCATACCAACGGTATATCTGCTGCGCATTGTCCGAGTGCCGTGCGATGAGCGAGATAATCAGGAAGCTGGGCCACGTGATAAGCGTGATAGAAGTAGATGCGACCAGCCATTCCTTTCCAATGAGATTCTTGGCTGAACTCGCGAGGACAAGGGCGAGAATACTTGCCACGAGTGCCATCATAAGCTGAACATAGGGGAAAAATTCATTAACATTATTCATTTTAGATACTCCTTTCGCTTTTAGCCGTCGCGGTAGGGACACGGGTTTCCCCGTGCCCCCCGCACAGTTCCCGGCGTGCAGTTTTCCCGCACCGGGCTCTTCAGAGATACTCGCTTCCGCAATCCGGCTAGTGAGAGAATTGAAATCGTTGTTGCCCGTTGTGGATTTCCGTACTCCGTGACTATCCGATCCTATGGCGATTCATCAGCGCCCAGAAGGAAGCGCTTAGTTCAATGAAGAATGATGCGGCGACTCACACTGGCCCAGCGCCATCGGCCCATCTGAACATACTGCGTCGCATGAATTCTCAGACCGTTAGCAAATGTGTTCAGTCTTGCATTGGAAGCGGCAGATCTATTCCCACTCAACACGTAAAGTGTTCCAAGCAGTATAACCACACAGAGTAATGACTCGTCTATCGTCTGGATAATGCTTCCTTTTGTAAGCAAGCATCCTTTCGAGAATGTTTTCCCAGTCATCAGAGACAAGTTCTATTTTAATTGCTTTTTTGTTAATTGGAAAGCTCTTCAGTTGACTAGTGAGTTCGTTGTCAATCAAATAGTATGGTGATTTTGTATCTCGGTTCCACGCCACGTGAGCAAGAAACATCAAAATATGCATATGCTCAGAGTGAGCGTACCTCCTATCTCTAAGCCCTTGCATTGCAATTTCAATGATAATTTCAGATAGCTTTTTCATTGACTGATTTGTACTCCTGTGTTGTTGTCATTGTTCTTACCAAGCCGCTTATCTTTCGGAATTTCACGGCAGTCTGTCTTTACGCGAACGCCTTTTGATCGAATTTTGTGTCGCTGTAGAGACACGGGTTTCCCCCTCTCGTTGGTCTCCACAAATCACACTAATTCTGGTCGTTGAAAAGTATGCCACTTTATTGATACGCTGCAGCTAACTCACAGAAGCTGGTGCGTCATCCGAAGTCTGACGGTTGCCAGCTTGGCTTCTTCGGCGTGCTGCAAACCTGGGCGCGCGATTTGGCATATCATCCGCATCTGCACTTCATCGTTGCCGGCGGCGGTTTGTCGCCAGATGGGATGAGGTGGCTGCCGGTGCGGGGGAAGTTTCTCGTGCCGGTCAAAGCGCTGTCGAAGATTTTCCGCGCCAAGTTTCGTGATGCGCTCAAGAAGAAGCCCGAGCTGTTTAGTCAAGTGCCGTCAGAAACCTGGAAAAAGGATTGGGTCGTCGATTGCCGGCCCCACGGCTCCGGCGAACGCGCGCTCAAATATCTCGCGCCTTACATCTTTCGCGTAGCCATCAGCAACCGCCGCTTGTTGAGATTAGAAAACGGCAACGTCACGTTTCAATATCGCGACGGCGAGACCAAGCGATTCAGGACGAAAACCGTCGCGGCGGAAGAGTTCACCCCGTGAGATAATCATAACCCTGATTAAAAGGCTCCTCAAACATAGCAGTATCTCACGGGGTGAATTCGTCGTTTTTTACAGCACGTTCTGCCGCACCGTTTTGTTAAAGTGCGCTACTACGGCTTCCTGTCTTCGTCGCATCGGAAGCGTTTGGAGAAAGTCAAAGCACTGCTGAACATCAAACCCGTCGCGACAGAGCCAACCGACGTTGCCGGCACGGAAGCGCCCGAAGCGTGCGAAGCTCACGCCGTGCGTTGTCCCAAATGCGGCGGCGTCATGAAACTGGTTGGTGAAATAGAGCCCAAACGGACCCGATCGCCGTAATCGCATCAGGGCAGTGACTTGAAATTCACGTGTTGATCGCAGGGCAAGATTTGGGGTGTCACGGGAGAAGTACGCCCTGGACGTTCGTCAATGCCATGTCGGGCATGTAAAAAAAACGTCGGGCATGATGAAAAAACTGTCAAAGAACATTTCCATCCACTTCAAGCAAGTCCCTCGGCTCATCTCACCGGTGGCCTTGAACCCTTCGCCACAGCTCATCCTTGATTCAAAGCTCAAATAAATAGGAAAGCGCTTAGTTCAACGCAGAATTATGCGGCGGCTCACGCTGAGCTCATTCCGGAGGTCTGTGCTGGATATCGCGCCGCACGAATTCTTATCTCGTTAGCGCCGCCGGTTATCTTTCGTAACGAATTTAACATCTTTATTACGACAAAACTATATTTTTTATGTGCTTCTTTGGCTCCATCAATATCTGTTGAATTTTCTCTTCGCGGATTTTTGATTCCAGATTAAGAAACAATTTAGCGCGTTCGCCAAATAATCAAGATTTCCTAAGCGTTGTATCTAGTAGTGCCCATGCAATTCCTTCATACAAATCAGCGATCCAGTATGTTTCCTCCTTGTTGGCGCCCAACATAGATGCTCTTTGTGCCACTGCAAGCCAAGGAATTTGTTTTGGAATTGTCGGTTTTTCATTAGGGGCAAAAGGCACGTAATGGCCAACAAGCCCAAGTTCAGGTGGTGTGAGTAAATCTTCGTAGACTGGCACAAACTCTGACCAGACTTGCTGGGCTGACTCATTTGACCATGCGAGACCACATACAACAAGTTCGACTGGTGAATAACGATATGCATCTGGATTCCGACTAATGAAATCAGTATTGGAGTTGAACTTATATAAAGCTCCACCGGCAAACCGATTTATTTCAACAGAAATGGGGATTTGTGTAGAAGCTCCAACTTCAGCTAATTGCTGCTTCCGGGCAGAGGAAAGTGAAATATATAACCCTTCAAAAATTCCTCCTTTTAGGATTATTTTACGACCTAATTTTATAAACGTATTCTCAAACTTCGAATCAAGCGTAGACCGCTTACTTTTCTCAGAACGGCCCGAATTCATCGAGTAAATAAGAAGATTTCCATCCCATCGTTTTATTGAGGATAATTTGTTTTCCATCCAGACCCGCTTCATCCAGTGAAACCCTCGCCCAATCGCTCCCCGTAGATTCTGGTCAGCAACAAGCCAAGCTAATAAAGGAAGTGCTGCGAAATGCTGAAAGAGCAGAAAGCACAGTCCGAATAGAAACCCTGCGCAACCTAACGAAGCGCGGTGAATAGAGGCCTCATTTCGCCTCAACTTGCCAATAATGAAGAGGACTACATAAACTATGCCAGTAGCAATCAACCAGATCGTCTGCGCGAATAGCGTTGCTATACAGCAAAATATCAACACTACAATTGGCACCAACCAATGCGTGCGAATCTCCGAATTCGTCATTTCGCTGTCTAAACCCTCAATAGTCGAGAGCTGGTCAGCTAGCACGACGCCAAAAGGAATGGCCATGAGGCCCAACGGTGGAGAGATTAGCGAAGCGAACCCTATTGAAGCAAATACTGGTTGCATACTGTAGATCTTATCATTTAGTTCAAAATTCCTCATCACCAAAGGAAAGGCCATTACCAAAGGGGATCGTACGAAGGTGGTGATGCTCTCACACACGCCTGCACGTCTAGCGAGAAAACCAGTGCCTCCCATCACAAAAAGAGTAAACCACAAAGTGAAACTGTATGACCAAAGGAAAAGAGGAATTATCACGAGTCCGATTAGCAACGGAATTGGGTCTGGATATTGCAAAGAATGTTTTGAAAGAAAACGGGTGGTAAAGAAAGCCGTGGGTGAAAGGACAGCAATCAGAATTATAAGCGCCACATTGTATGGTAGGACACCAGATCGCTCAAGGATCTCTGCAAGATCAAACCAGAATGTAGAAAGGAAGATCGGAATCGAGATCGCAATGATCAACTGGAGCTTGCGTCGATTGAGAGTGTCTGGAACTCGAATAAGGTACAAAAGTGCAACTACAGCGCACACCACAAAATAAAGGCCCAACCCAAACGCGGAGGCCCTCATTATCGAGTTTCGTTGCAAAATGAGAAACGGCTCAAGAAAGGGCACACCGAATGAGGCTGCTAACAGAATGCGTGAAATAACAGGAGTTGGGTTAAAGCCAATAATGTAACCGATAAGCAATGTGACAAAGGCGACGACCATCTGTGGCAAAAAGTATTCAGAAATGAGCGTATCATACCATAGAATTGGTAATATGAATATCAAGAATACCATTATTGAAGGCCATTTCCCGAAGGTGTGCGAGTGCTTAAATAGGCTGCCAAGAAAGAAGCAGGGAACAAACACTGCGAGGAGGTAGATAAGCCAAGTGGCTATGTAGTTAATTATGTCTCCCATGATAGCCTATGACTCGGAAAATATCTATTGTGGATCGGTCATGTGAAAATGACTAACTTCAACTGAAACAATTGATGATCAAACACCTTGTTCTCCTACGCGACGCCGCAGAGTGAAATAGACGTCATCAGAGGTTTCATCTATTTGGTACACATATATTTGTAATTTCAAAAGACTAGGATAAGCCAGATGCCAAACCAAATTATGGAGCAACCAGCAAACACCATCTGTGCAGTTCCGATATCGCCCTGTGCAAACTGATCCATTCGAAAAAGATTTGCCGGAATATTCTGTAAAAAATTAGGTGACTCACCTATCTCTCGAATACGTTCGTAAGGATCCCCAAATCTCTTTTGAATAACCTCCATTCGACGCTTCCACTCCCTCTTCATCCATCGTGAGACTAAGAACAATAAAATCGCCCCAATCAGAGCAATGTGCTTAAGAGGACCCGTCAAAGTTCCAAGCATGACAAAAAACAAGATGCCCGTTATTATCAGTACAACGAATGCTAGTAACGAGAACATAACAACGCTCCTTGAAGTCTACCCAACTAATTTTTGGATCGCCGCTAACCTCAGCTTGAACGGCTTGGCGATGAGAGGGCAGGGCGCCCTGCTGCATTATGATACTTTTTTCGTCGCCAGCCCTTGCGGCCCCACCACCCGAGCCAAGGCCGTTCCAAGCTGCTGTTGAACGAAGCCCCTGGCCCTCGCTGCGAGCAGCTAGGCCGCTATGGTATTTCTACGGCCTGTTTTCCCTCGTTTATTGACGTTACGACGTGTCCGGCTGCCCGGCCACGGCGCGCATCGCCAGGCTTGGAAGGGGAATCGCCACTGGCCGCAGCGTGCCAATGCGGCAGTGGGGACACTTAGACTCGGAGTCATTGGAATCCTGCTCTCCGTCTGTGGTCATCTCGGACGTCATCCCCTCGTCGCTGCTCGCGACTCCCAAAGCCCGCCGTGCCATTTCCAGCTTTTTCTCCCGCACGTTCGCTGCCAGGAAGCCACCGTAGCGAATCTTGAGGAATCGTTTCGGCAGGGTGTGATTCAAGAAACGGCGAATGAACTCCTCCGCCGATAAGGTGATCACCTCCGGCCGGCCATTATTCCGGTAATCTTTCCCCAGCAACTGAATCTGGCCGTTGGCAATGCTCAAGAGACGATTGTTCGTCAACGCCACCCGGTGGGTGTAGCGGCCGACATACTTGATCACCTGCTCTGGACCGCCAAACGGCCGTTTCACATACACGAGCCAGCGATCATGAGCAAGATCATTGAGATAGTATTCGAACACCAGCCCCGCGACAAGTGGAGCCGGCATGCCGTGATCACGACCCTCCGCATCTCCACCTCAACCTTGATGCAAAGCTCAATCCAATAGGGAAGCGCTTGGTTCAACGAAGAATTATGCGGCGGCTCACGCTGTGCCAATTCCGGAGGTCTGTGTTGGGTATCGCGCCGCACGAATTCTTATCTCGTTAGTGCCGCCTCTCGCGACGCCGAGAGTGCCTTCTTGAGAATGACGATCTGGCCCGCATGGTACAGGTCGTGCTGAGGCGCGCCGCAGAACTGAATGTACGCCGGGTACTCGGAACCCAGCTCCTCTGAAAGGCGCTGGACGGGGAAGGCTCGCACGGCGCTCTGGAGCTGCTGATTCAGTTGCTCCAAGTTGTCCTGGCTCTCGCGCCAGGCCGCCGCACTAAACTCCGTCACTGGAGGCCACGCTTCCTCCGGCGAGAGCTGCGCACGCTCTCCGCGAACCCGCCGAAGAACCAGGTTGTACCCGCCGATCAGGTGAAGAACGATCTCCCAAATGCTGTGAGCGCCGGGTATCGGATGAGCTGCCGCGTCTTCCACCGAAACACCCACGAGCACTTCGCGCACCGAAGGCCCATGCCAGGACTCACCCCAAAAGGCTCGGCTGATCTGATCTGCGATGATCTTCATATCCAGCATCGATTCTCCGATTCAAATAGGTCGCCCTAACACTCAGGATTTTATGTGGCGTTGAGCAGGGGAGGCGCTCAGTAGAATCACCGGCCCTCATCCCCGTCGCAGCGCTCGATACGTGCACGGCTCAATGCCGCATAAAATCGGGTTGAACGTTGCCGGTTCCGCGCCTGCGGATATGGGTATCCAATCCGCGCCTTTATCTATTCACATGAGTCTTTTCGGGCGATATTTGCAGGTCATTCTGTCAATTCGCTCGCCCAGCATGAAATCGACCGTAATCGTCAATCTTATCTTCATTGCTAATGCCAGTTTTTTCAAAACAGGGCGTACTTCTCCGGCTTCCCCTACTTGGCCTTTTAAAAATGGGTTTTGCCTTCGATTCACACATTATTCCGCTCACGGAATCAGGATGAATTTGATCCGTCAGCGGATCAAACTCTATATGGTGAACGGCAAACAGTGAATCTTGGCCGAGCAATCGTGAGTGGCAAACTGCCGAGAAGGGAACGAGACCCTGGCTGGGAGGAGCAGGCGTGAAGCGGCCCTGAAGTGGCACGCGATAGGAAAAACTCTGACCCAAAGGCAACGATGGAGCATTCACGGAGGGACTCCTCGTTTCTGCCGGCATTCCGGATGGTTGCATGGGGCAGCCGCCTTATTTGTTGGCCGGAAGATGCAAAGACACTGAGAAAGAAGCAAGCCAGATTTTCAAATTCGCCAGGATTTTGTGGGGTTCGCCGGAACCACGTCATTGGTGATTCGCCGGGGCAGGAAGGTCGGTCTGCCGGACGAGAGAGGTATTGCTTTTTAGTTCGAAGACAGTCTCATCCCGGGGCGCAGTTGAAACAACGCGCCAAGGTATCGGTCTGAAGGCCGTTGATATGCTTGCCGTTCTTTCAATTCATCATGTTGAGGCAACGCTCGGCGATCAGCGAAATTTCTTCTCATCTCCCGCATTGGGTGGGAAGCGTGATACTGAACTCATGGCCTACCGTGCTTCGCACAACCACTCATCTGGCAGCGCGCGAGACGACGGGAGGATCGATCAAAAAGGCCGGCACTTCTGCGCGGGGGCTGTGGCCGCCCGTTGATTGCCAGTGCGTTTGCAACCAGGGCTGGCCGGGGCCTCCGCTCACGAAAAACGGAGCCCGCGACTTGTCCCCTATTTCTGGACATCGATTGAGTGACCGCGGCGGCACCGGTGTTGCGAGTCGTTGCAGGAGACTCATTTCGAACAGCGGCATCTCCAGAGGGGTTGCCGGCAGTCTGCCCTCCGGTACCGTCTTGCACGCCTGGTTGCGAGCCGGCTTGGTTGTTACCGTCGCCCTGTTGCCCGCCCGAGCCTCCGTTTCCACCTTGTCCGCCAGGCTGGCCACCTCCGCCACTCTGCTGCCCGCCCCTATTATCTCCGCCTTGCTGCCCCCCGGCATCACCGCCCTGTTGTCCTTGATCTGATCGGCGATTGGCATCTTGACGGGCCTGGTTGGCGGCGTTGAACAAATCACTGTCGTTGCTGGCCGGTGGTGTGCGGGGCTGCAGGGCCTGATCAAGGTCTGATCGACGCTGATCTTCACGCTGCACTTGGTCGGAGCGGCGTTGTTGGCGTTCCGTGGCTGCGGCCTGCGCTTCGGCCGCTGGATTGAGCGCATTGGCTTGAATGAGCTGGACGCGATCGGCGGCTGCCATGCGATCGAGCGGTAGGTAGTCCGTGCGAAAATTGAGATCCACCGAGGAATTCAAGTCCAGGTCGGTGTTGAGTTCCGAGGTGGTTTGCGAGCGTTGCGTATTGACGTAGCCGATGGTGTTGGTGATGGAGGCGCTCACTCCCCACGGGCCATAGCCAAAGCTGCCGGCGGCGCGCGATTGGTGTTGAAAATCGAACCGGCTGGCCTCATCCGAGGCGGCGGCGTCGCGCGTGTCGATGTGAAAACGCATCGAGGCATGAATTCGGCCGCTCTCGATCACGATGCGCTGCATGCCCATCTGCACCAGCGTGGCCAGCATCTGCTGCCGTTGGCGCGCCACGACCCGCCGTGCCAGCGGCACCAGCGTGCGCTCGGGATCGCCCGCCGGCACGGATTCGTCTTCCGCCAAACCCAGCGCGGTGCGCAACGCCTCCTCAGAAGGCGGTGTGGCGCCCTCACGCAGACGCACCATCCCGGGCGCAGCGCCCCCTTCTTCTTCAAAATCTTCAAAGCCGCTGTCAGCGCGGGCCAACTCGAAAGATTCGGGAAAGCGCTCCACCAGCCATTCGCGCGCTCGCGCCGGGCCGAAGTTGACGTCGGCGAAGCCACCGGCGCTGGCCGCGACGTTGTTGAGCAGTTCCACATACGAATGCATTTGCTGCTGGGTGGAACCTACGAGGGCTTTGAACACGCCGTTGATCAACTCTGCCACAAAGCGCGGAAATGACACCGCGTTGAGAATTTCCTGTGTACGCTGGCCCACTTGTGAAGCCGCCCGCCCCAAGCCGCCCTCAGCAGCAAGCGCCGTGGCCGTTGCAGCTTGCCGTCTGTCCTGCAAGGCTGTGCTCGGGCGTGCCAGTGCGGTATTCGCATTCACTTGTTCCTGGCTGACGATTTCCTCGCGGATGAGATTGGCAGCCGCCTGTCCGACTTTGACCATGGCTGCTGCCAACTGGCGCTGTTTGTCGGAATCCAATTCCTGAAAGGCCGGCGAGGCCAGCAGAAGCGCACGCACTGTTTGCCGAATCGCCGGCAGTGGATCTGCCATTCTGGCCTTATCGCCTGCGAGAGTTCTCTTTTCATTGGTAGCCGAGCTCATGGCAGCAGGGAAATTCCCAGAGTCTTTCATCGTGAACGAGGCAACCGCGCAGGGTTCAGATCGCTTATTGCTGGGTGGAAGAGCCGTTACGGTTGTGGGCACCATGGTCATCTGACTTCCGCCTCTTTGAGCGCAAGACTGGCCTGCAGCCAACTGGAAGCCGCCGCGATCACGGTGTCGTCTGGCCGCGGCGGAACCCCTGCTGCGCTCTCCAAACCAGGCAGTGCCTCAGCCAGCCACGCCAAAACCACCATGCCCGCCTGGCCGCGCCTGAGATGATTGGTGATGTCCACCGCCCCACCCAGATAGCGCTCAGAGAGTTCGCGCACCGCCTGCCAGACCGAACGTGCATGCAGCGCCCGCTGAATGGCGGGTTGCTTCAAGATCTCCAGCGCCTGCTTGATGACGGTGAGAATGTCGCGCGCCGCAAAACTCTCCATGCCGCTGGTGCGGAAGGACAAATTAGCGGCCAGACGGCTGACGGCGCTGCGCAACCGCACGGTCTGAATGGTGGAGCTGCCGGCAATCTGAAAAGACTGCTCTTCGAGTTTGAACAGCGCCTCGGTCAAATCGATCATCAGAGATTCGAATTCAGCGTTGGCCCCACCGCTAACGGCCAGGCTCGGTCCGGCGGGATTGCCAAACAGGCGCGCGAAGAAAGCGCGGCGCTCTTCCGTGCCGAAGCGCTCGTTGCGCGTGCGCCAGAAATCCATCAACCGAGGCGCGGCGGCGCCGAGATCGGACCTCAAGCCACCGCTGCGGAACAGACCGGCGAGCATCTCCACGGCGGGCAGTAGGAGGGCAGACTCCAGCTCCGAAGCGAGATAGAGCGGCGCCACGGCACGCAGCCGGGCTTGATCCGCCTCGTTGCCCGTCACCGGCGGGAGATCGATATCACCCAACTCGGCGAGACCCAGGGAGAGGGCGAAGGCATCAGCTTGGGCGACAAGCTCAAAACCCAACGCAAGCGCCCGATCGAGCTCAGCCGGTTCGATGACGCCGTTGTCATTATGAAGATGATATGCGTAATTGTCTTTGAGAGTCGGCATCTGAGTTGTCTTAGGTCAGAAGTGCCTGCCTATCTCACGAAATACGCCAGGAGGTTCTTCAGGTATTTCGTGTGTCTCGTGGTACAAATTCAAGCGTCTGGAGATGGAACCAACGTTGTATTGTTATGCCCCTTCCAGGCGCTTCTCCGGCGGTTGCGCATTGCCCTGGATGGCCGCAATCATCTGCGGACTCGCAAGTTTTTCCATGGGGAAGTAGTCGCTCTTGAAATTGACGCGCACCTGACCGCTCAGGCGTGCCTTGACTTCCGCCTTGGATTCGGAAGTATCATCGATCGAGGAGGACACGGTGGCGACATGATCGCTGCTGGAGCTGGAGCTGACTCCGCCGCCAATACCAAAGCCGCCGAACCAACCGCCGGCTGCGGCGGCCGCATGTGTCGAGCTGGTCTCCTGCCGGCGATCGTACATCGAGGCCCGGGCGCGCCGCTTTGCCATGTCCGAGGCACGCATGTCAAAGATCACCTTGGCATCGATGACGCCGTCGGTGACCACGATGCGGTTGATACCGAGCATGACCATGGACGAGAGCAATTGCTGGCGGCTGCGTGCCATCTGCGTGCGTGCGGCCAGCACCAAGCGCAACTCCTCGTTGGGATCTGAAAGATCAGTCACCGGCTTGGCCAGTTCCAGCAGTTGTGAAACTGTCGTGGCCGCCGCTTCCGGATCATCGCCCTTGGCCACCACCCGAGGTTGGGGCGGCGGCTGCTCTTCGCCCTCGGCAAGGCCGAAACTTGACTCGGTGGTTTCGATTTCCAACTGGTCTGGGAAACGCTGCGCCAGCCAATCGCGCGCGTTGTTCTCGGTGATGTTGTCTTGCGCGAACTGGTCGACGGTCTTGGCGACATTCGCGAGCAACTCGCCATAAGCGCGCATCTGCTCGATGGAGGAATCCACAATGGCTTCGAACACACCTTTGATGAGGCCGGAGACGAACTTCGGGAAATCGACTTTTTGCACGAGGGCGCCGAACTGCTCCACCCCCTCGCGCACGGCGCCGGCTTTGAATTCCTCACCGGTGGAGCCGGGCTTCTGGCTCAAACGCCGCTTGGTGGCCTCCACCGGATCCTCCTGCGCCTGCGCTTTCACCAGCAGGCCGCCATCCGGTGACAACTCCTTGGCCGCCAGCCCTTCGGGATTCGACATGTAGGACGCCACCTTGACCATTTTGCCGGCAATATCTCGTTTCTCTTGTTCTGAGAGATGAGAAAATGCCGGCGTCGCTTCCAGGATGCGGCGTACTTGAGGGCGCACGATCTCCAGGGTCTGGTCATCAGCCCAGGGAGTATCTCTTGTCGGTCTATGATCATTCATGGTTCTGCATTTGGAAAATGAAGGATTCTCCCTCGTCCCGGTTGGTTTGACCCGAAAGCGGGATGGAGTAATTCCCTACTGCCGTGCCATGACCCAGGGAAGCACGCCCGGCCTTTGGCGGAACCTGTGGTTACCACGGCCGCTGGCTCCCAAGATTGTGGCGCGGCGACGAGTTGGTTCATTACCTCGCCGACCAGCCTGCCGGGCGATAAATTACCCCGCGGGTGCCGAGGCTGGCGCCTGTGTTTGGGAGCTTGATCCACCGTTGGAGGGCACTCGTGGCGTCGCCTTGCGATTGGCTGCATCCTGAATCATGCCGATCTGGAACGAGTCCGCCATCTTCTCCAGCGGAAAAGTTTCGCTCTTGAAGTTCACGTCCACGCTGCCGGCCAGACTTGCTTTGGTTGAAAGCGAGGCATCGATGGACTCTTGCGTTGCGCTCGCCAGGGTCATTACTGGCTGCTCGGAGGTCTTGTAGATGCCCTTGGAATAATAGCTGGCATCGCGCCGACTGCCGGAGTAGCCGCTGTCTTTGTCATATTGATATGAACGCTCACCGCCCTGATAGTCGCTCTCATACTCGCCCTCGGAGGTGCGGGTCTTGAGTGTCGGATCATAGTCGAACTGGGTGGCGCTGCGGCGCAACTTGAAAGTGTCCTGCGCGCGGAAGTCATACATCACCTTGGCAGAAATCCTGCCGTCGGTGACGATGATGCGGTTGATGCCCATCAGCACCATGGTGGCGAGCAACTGCTGCCGGCTGGTCGCCAGTTGCGTGCGCGCGGCCTGCACCAGACGCTGCTCGGTGGCCTCGTCCTCGAGGTCGAGGCTCTTGAGCGGACCATTCTCCATGGGCAACTGGCTGTTGATTCTCTCCAGCGCTGCCTTCTCATCCACCCCCTCGCGCAAACGCACGCGGGGGCCGCCGCTGCCCTCGTCGAAGTCGCCGCTGTCCACGTCGATCATGAACGTGTCGGGAAATTGCTCCACCAAGTGGTCCCGGCCCTGGTTGGCAGAGACGTTCTCATCCCGGAACTGATTGAGCGATTTGGCCACGTCTGCCACCAACCGGCCATAGGCTTCCATCTGGCGGATGGAGGCATCGACAATGGACTGAAAGACACCCTCGATCAAGCCGCTCACAAAGGTGGGGAAATTCACCTGCTCCAGCAGCACACCGGCCACCGCTGCACCCTCGCGTGCACCTTGGGCCACAAACTCGCCCTCCTGCCGGCCGCCACGCGAGCGCCGCCGGCTGGAGGCGCCCTCTTCCATGCCAAAGGCATAGCGATCCTGTTGGGCTTGCTGCATGGCAGCCAGCTTGTTGCCGGGAATGCCCTCGGGCGCAGCGAGATAGTTGACGATCTCCACCGTGTTCCTGGCGATTTCGCGCTGCTTGTCCGGCGGCAGTGCACGAAAGGCCTGACTCTGCGACAGCATCTCCTTGACCTTCAAGCGCGCGGTGTCGAGTGCTTCCTTTGGCGAAATGACCGGGCTGGCAGTGTCGTTTGCTTGACTTGTGTTCATCGTTTATTCCTCTCGATCATGTCAGGCGAGTGCCATGCCGTTGCGCTGAGCAGCAGCGTCGTCGAGGCGCTGCTTGATTTCGAATTCCACCGGCCGCAGATAGAGACTCACGCGCGCCGGCGTGGTGGGTGTGACGCGCACGCTCAGCACCGAGAACCTGCCCGGCCAGCCATGTTCTTCGGGCGTGAAGGCCTGCAGCCAGGCGCGCAGGGCGTTGAGCTCCCGGGGCCGCTCTGCCAGTCCCAGTGACAGCAGCTCCAAAAACGAGGGAGGCAGATCCGGAATCATGGTGAGCAGCACCTCGAGCTTGAGCTCCGGGCCTTCGTTGGTGTCGGCGATCGCCAGCAAGGTCGACTGATCGGGCAGTTCGAATCGGCCACCCAAGGCCAAGCCGACAATCTGCATCACGCTGGGCAGTTGGTGTTCCATGTTCAAACGCGCCATCAGATCGCTCAGGTCCGCCAGTCGCAGCGGCCCGCGATGATAGAAAGTGATGCGCTGGCTGCCCTGGTGGCGCCGGCAGGCAATGGTGGTGAAGACCGGCACCAGCTCCGGCATGGTGAGAATCGCGTTGCGCACCAGCGTGCGGAGCATGGGCGGCAGCGCTTCGAGCTGGCTGGGCGTCATCTCGTAGTAAACCTTGGAGGAATGCAAGCCGTCACCATCATAGGCCGTGCCGAAAAAGGCGCCATAATGCAAGCCGGTGCGTGCGCCCATGCCGCGCCAGTCCTCGCTGCGCTGATCGAACCAGCGCAGGGCTTCCTGGCCGAACAATGGTCCCACCAGGCGCCGCATCTCGCGCGTAGCCTCGAGCTTACGGTCAACCGGCGAAGATTCCGGTCCCAATGGCTCGATGGAAAAGCGCAGGAGACGCGGCTCCTTTTCGGAGAAAGATGGTTCAAAGGGCGCTGCCCCGGGCGTGAGCGTGCTGGCGGCATAGCGCGCGTCGCCCTCCGGCAGATAAAATGTGCGGTCGAGCAGCGGCCGCACGAACGGCAGCGGGTCAGCCGCGCCCAGCGAGCGCGCTGCCTGCTGCAGCCGATCGGCCACCACTGTTGACAGGGGTTTGTTCTTCATGACTCATCTCCTCTAACGGCCGTAGGAGGCACGGTGGCCATTGGTCACTCCCGCTTGCACGCCCACCGCGCTGAGCACGTCGCGCGCGATGGAGGGAATCTGGATTGGTCGCGAAGTGATCACCGGCGCCTCATAAGGCTGCGAGTATTGCTCCACTTCCTGATCAGGAACGCCGTTGACCGCCAGCCACTGCTCGCAGGCATTGAACAGATCGTAGTCCGTGGGATCGACCGTGGGCTTCACATTGACCGGCCGCGGGATGGGATTGAGAATCTGCCGGCGGTCGATGACATCCACCAGCGAAGCGCCGGCCAAAAGATTGGCGCGGTTGGCGAGCCAGCGAATGATGATAGCGCCGGAATTGGCCATGGTGCGGTAGCGGATGCTGTTCTTGGCCCCACCCAATTCCATCGCCGCCACTTGATCGACCACCTGCCACATGTCGCGCGCGCCATAGGCGTTCTTGACCTCTTCATCGGAAAGCAGGTCGATGATCTCGCGAATCTGCTGCTGAAGCTCGGTCGCCGCAAAGTAAGCGATACCGTAGCCGTGCAGCGAGAGATTGGCGGCAATATCGCGTCCGGCCTTGCGCACTTGCTCCTGACTCACCGCTGCCGGCACCCGCGCGCGCAGCAAATCATCCACCTGAATTTGACGCACGTAGGACGACACCGAGGAGATAAAACGCAACCACAAGCTGTCGAACTCGCGATTGGGGGTGGTGGCGGTGTCATCGCCGCCGGGGAATCCGAACACGCGCGCGTAGAGATTGCGGCGCTCGGCTTCGGTGAAGCGATCGATGCTGCGTTTCCAGTAATGATAGAGAAAATCACCGGCCTTCCCCTTGCCCAGCGGCAGCATGCCGATATGAAACAGCTCCACCAGCTTCTCCACAACTTGAAAGAGTTTGAGCTCCTCCAGGGAGGAGGCAAAATAGAGTGCCTGCACGGCATGGAGGTTGTCTGCCACGATCTCCACGTCGGACTGCTCTTCGAGATCGGGCAGATCGATGCTGATGGCCGAGGAAGGTGCGCCATCGGTGGCGCCGTCCACACGCGCCAGCGCGGTACGCGTGCGCAGGGCCAGCAGATCATCGTCCGCGGCCACGCCTTCGGCCCGCAGGGCGCGCACCACCGCCACCCACTGGTCGGCGCGGATCTTTCTGGCGGTGGCTTCCAGCAGCATGATGGCCAGCACGTTCCTGAAGAGAGCAGCGCTAGCGGTATACTCACCCAACGCCACCGAAATCCTGGGGGTGAAGCGCTTGAGTTGCGGATTGGTGAGGTTGTCGAGCTCCAGAATGCCGAAGACCGCAGCCAGACTCTTTTCATTCTCCGTGAGATCGGGTGCCGGCGCGTTGCCCTGCTGGCTGGGCAGTTTGCCCTGATCATGGTCGCCTACACGGGGCGGGTTAAGGCTGCCTATGGTGTTGCGCACCGACTGGAAAAGCGGATCCACCACTCCTTGCGCAAGCAGACCTTTGATGTGATTCAACTCGGCCTGCAGCGCTGGCGGCAACTGGCCGAGCTGCCGTTCGAGCTGCTCCAATTCGAATCTGCGATTCTGCAAACGCTGCCGTTCATCATCATCGCGCTTTTTCATGTCGAGGAGAATGATCGGCTCACCGCCTACCCGTGCGGGTCTGCGAGTGTTCGGTTGCTCCCCTCCAGGATCGGCTGAGCGTGAGCTCGGGATCTTCAGATCGTCCGCACCTTGGGCTTTTTCCGTAGACATGTCGAATGTCCTCCGTTTGGGTTGATGAAATGTGTTTTCAGGTGAGGGTATTTTGTCCAATAGTTTGGCAAGCGAGAGTCTGATGTTCTCATGCGGCCTTTAGGCATGGCCGCCGCCGGCGGTGGTGCCGTCGATTTCACGATCGAGCGCACGCAGGGCTGCCAGAGCATCAAGCACGCCGACACCACAGCCTTCGCCACGGCCGAGTTTCCAGGCGCGTGCGGATTCAGCGAGAATGCGGCTGATGGTCTCGGCTGCCACCGGATGGGAGCGCCGGCGTGAACGGCTCACCAACAACGCTGCCGTGGCAGAAACAAAGGGCGCGGCGAAGCTGGTGCCCGTGACCAGTTGGTAGTCACGCAAGCCAGCAGAGACCACGCGATCGCCCGGTGCACACAGATTGACATGACTGCCGGTGGTGTTGAAGGAAGAGGGATTGCCCTCGCCATCCACCGAAGCCACGGCGATGACTTCGTTGTAGGCGGCGGGGACGTATTCTTCACTCACACCGGAGTTGCCGCTCGCCGCCACCATCAGGCAGCCGCGCGCCTTGCCGTAACGCACCACGTCTTCATGCGGCAGGGGGTCATCTTCGTCCAGATCGGCGACGCGCGTGCCAAAGCTCATATTGATCACGTGGGCGCCGAGATCAATGGCGGTTTTGACGCCCATGTCGATGTCCGCGATCGCGCCGATGCCAATGGCCTCGCTCTTGCCGGTAAGCTGGGCGGCGCCCAGCACGCGCAGCGGCAGCAGGCCGCTCGCACCGGCCAAGCCAGGCGGAATGCGGCTGCCCGCCGCACCCATGATGGCCGCGCATGAAGTGCCGTGGCCCACTTCATCTTCAGGATCGGTATCAACCTCACTGCGATCACCGCGCAGCAACAAACCGGTGGCGAGATCATGTGTGCCCAGTTGCACGGTGTCCAGTCCCGGCCGCAGGCGGTTCGCCAACTCGGGGTGCGTCTGTGCCACGCCGGTATCCACCACTGCGATGATGACCGCAGAATCGCCCGGCTCGTACGCCAAGGCTTCCGGCGCATTGACTTGAAGGCGCGGCAACCAAGCCTGCTCGAGATCGAACTCTGCCGGAGCCGGCTGAATGAAGGGGGTGGCGCAGACGTAGTAGGGCGACACTTGCTCCACGTAGGAGAGTTGGCGCAGAGCATCCACCAGGTGGTGAATGCAGCAACCCGGCAGCGTATCGATGCGGAAAGTGCGCGCCAGACCGAGTGCGTGCTCCACATCATCGAAGCCACGATGGCGTGCGCCCGGCAAGCCGAGAGACCTCGCAGCATTATGAAGCCGCGCCACCCGCACCGCGCCGCCGTGTTTGCGCAAGATGCGGTCGATGGCGCCGCCATCGATCTTGCTGAGGGGATCCGCCGCACCACTGCGTACGTCGAGCGCGGAAGGTATCCCCTCCGGGGCCTCACCAAGGGCGAGCTTCAAAGTCAGCCGGCCGGGCACACTGTAGAGGCGGTTGTGCCGTGACCACGGCATGATCAAGGATTTTGCGTTGGGATTCATCATGATCGTTCAACGATCTTCCTCAGGTTTTGCCAGTCCCATTGTTTCCGTTGAAGGCATAGGGATCATCGTTGCTCACAAGTTCCAAGTCGGTTTGCGCGATGCGACCCGGTGCCGTTTCCACAGCCAGCGCGCCGCTCAGCGGTTGCGCGGGCAACTCCACCACGAGTTCCTTCTCCGCGGCTTGTAGCAGCCGCAGAGGCTTGTCCCCGATGGTGATCTTGGGCTGCACCTTTCCGACAAGGTTGTTGCCGCGGATGCGCAGCACCGGTGCGGGCGCATGGCCGACTTGACCCGGCATTTCCAGTTGCTGCCTGATGACTTGGGTGATGAGCGGTTGCGAAGAGCGCTCGAGCGCCTGGCGCAGACGATTCACCGGCAGCCGTGTGACTTGCTGGAGGGTGTTTTGCACCATGTCCTCGCGCGTGCTGCGTTGCAGCGTGCGCAGTTGTTCCACACTGTGGATGCCGGCCCACTCCAGGCGCCGGCGCAGTTCTTCCCGTTCTTCCTCTTTGGCATCCTCACCGAAGACTTTGTCGAGCGAATCATCTTCCGTTTCAGCAATTGGCTCAACCGAATTCTCTTCGATCATCGGCCGAGTGACGGTGGTCAATGCCAGGTGGATGGTACTGGCCTGCGTCTCATTTGGCTCTGCCGGCCGCAGATGAACAGCGCTGTTCCGCACCTCGACATGCGTGCGCAGATCAATGGAGAGATCCTTCACCGCAAAGGTCAAAGGCAGGTTACGATTCTTGGCCTTGAGCGCCATGGCGGTCTGGGCGCGATCGAGCTGGCTGGTCAGCGCCTGAATGAAGTCCTCGATGGGGATGCCATTCGAACTGCTCACGGTTCCGGCTCTTCGTTTATGCGAAAGCGCAAACGCCCGCGCTGCTCCTCAAAACCTGATTGCCAGCGCCACAGCGGCACGTCCGCTAACAATTGCCACTCTCCCTGCACGCGCCGCAAGCGCACCTCAATGGGAATATCCAGACCTAGCGAGCGCACGCGCACCAGGTCTTGCGGCTCATCATCAAATCCCATGGCAGCGGCGAGATCAATCAGCGTTTCTGCCAGTGGCCGGCGCCCAGTACACTGCAGCCCCTCACTGTTTTTTTCGCAATCCACTGGCTCCTCCTTTTCTCACTCAAGCAGAGCCTTCAGTCGGTGCTGTTGTCGGTGCGTTGATTTGGCCCTGTACTGGTTGCTGGGCGGTGTCCTCGGAAACAGGCGCCTGCCGGTTTGCGGTCGTGCCATTGCTGCCTGGCTTCGGCAGTTGGCGGGCATTGCGTTGCAACAACGCCATTTGAGCTTGATCCACAAACCGCTCCAGCGGCAGCGTTTCGCTGACAAAATTGATTTCGACATTCCCGAAGAGCTCAGCCTTGAGGTCGGTATCGGTTTGCGCATTGACGCCCACGGTGGAGATCATGGTGGCGTGCTGGGCATAATTGGCGCTGCCCCGCCGTCCCCAAGCCGAGTT
The DNA here is from genome assembly GCA_023150945.1 of bacterium. Lineage (NCBI taxonomy): Bacteria > bacterium. The sequence goes on from JAKLJX010000026.1 coordinate 83,542, forward strand.
GGTGGCGGGATCCTGCGACACGGCGTAGTCCACCTGCGCACGGTCACTCGCCGCCGCGCGAAAACGCACGCGTGCCGAGATCGAGCCATCCTTGACGTTGATGCGGTTCATGCCCATCAACACCATGGTAGCCAGCATCTGCATGCGGCTCTCGCCGATGCGGCGCCGGGCCTCGGGCACCAGCCGCTCTTCCAGCAACGCATTGGAAAATTCCTCGCCTGCCAAACCGAACTCACTCAGCCATTCCGGTGGCTCGCGAAATTCATCGCCGGAGTTGGATCTGACCTGCAAGCGAGGCTCCGGCCCGTTAAGATTCAACTGAACGTCGCGCGCATAGCGCTGCGCCAGCCAGTCGCGGGCTTGATTCGCGGAGACATTGTCGCGCGTGAAGTCATCGACATTCTTGGCGACGGCACTCACCAGGTCCGCAAACGCCTCCATTTGGCGGATGGAGGCGTCCACAATCGCGTCAAAAGTGCCGTGCACCAAACCCGCCACGAAAGCGGGAAAATCGATTTCGTCAATGAGTGCACCGGCGCGTTCGGCGAGCGTCTCGGTGGCGGCCCGGCGCGGTGCGGGCGCATTGCCTTCCGTCGTTGCAGGTTCTTGCGCTGGCATCTGCTGTTCACCGCCGCGCTGAAAGTGGGAGCGCCGCCGGGTGAAATCCTCCGGAGTCTCGAGTGCAAAAGCGTAGGGGTCGCTGGCCGCAGGTACTGCTCCCGAGGTCTGAGTGAAGGTCCGGCGTATCTTTTCCAAATCGAGCAACAGCGATCGCTGCGTGGCAGCATCCAACTGCCTGAAAGCAGCGGACTGTTGAAGTTTGGAGGCGGCCTGTTCCGCCAGATCGCGCGCAGCCCGGATTTCAGGAGAATGGTCTTTCAAGTTCCCGGCTCTGAGTTAATTGGTTGGTTGTCGATGACATGCACTCGAATTCGGTCACCGACTACAGGCGAAAGACGATATCCTGCAGCCGGCTCGAGTCCCGCAGTCGCAGCAATCGTTGCTTTGCCACCCCCGTGGCAGCCTGCACGATCCGGCAAACCATCTCGTGCGGCGAAGGCAGCGGCAGCACGCCCCGCTCACGCAGGGCAGCCACGAGCGCGGCGTGGGTCTGCGGGTTGAACACGCCCTCAGGAGAACTTACTCCGGCAGCTCGCTGAAATCCGGAAACGCTGTCATAACCCAGCGTCCGCAGCGCATGCTGGCGTTGTGCCGCCGTGCGCAGCGGCCCGGCGGCCTGCACCACCCACCTGAGGCCGCCGCCCAAACCGCGCGTCACCACGCGATCGTACATCATCGCCAATCCGCGATCACTACTGAGGCTGAGACCGGCCGCGATGGCGAGCATGGGACGAAACTGGCCTTCGATGGCTTCTTCATTCTGCGCATTCTGAAACGCTGGTACTTCCCCGGCGCGCTGAAATTTTTCCACCCAGCTTTGACTCCACAACGGCGAGCCAGCCACCGGCAGCAACCGCTGCTCAGGTGTGGCAGCATTGGTCACGGCCAACAGTTCCTCTGCCTCCGGGCCGAAGATTTGTGCGAAGCGCCCGGCATCACGCTGCTGCATGAGTTGCAGCACTCGCCCCAGGCGCCCGGATTCCTGCGTGAAGAGCACGAGGCCGAACGCCAGCCCAATGTGCCGCTGCTGGTGAGAAGGATGGCCGGCAGTGTCGAACTCGCGATCGGCTGAAATGGCCGAATATCCCAGGTCACCGGAATCGGCCACTGCCACCTCGCGGATAATGCGATAGATCTGCTCGTTGCTGAGCTCGGCGAGGCCGGAAGCCTCGGACGGGGGCTGCTCGGGATCAGCGGCCGCACCGAGCTCCTCAGCGTAGCCGGGTTCTTTGAGCGAAATGGACAAGTCCGCTGGGACTTCCGGGGCCGGTGCGCTATCCAACGCGCTGGCAGCCGTCGCAACCTCCTGCACCACCTCCACCGGCGCTTCGCGATCAGCAGGCGGGGCGGACAGGCGAAACCCGCTGTTGCTTTTGCCATTCTTGGTGAGAGCGGTAGCGCTGTGGGCGTGCCCGTTCTGCTCGATCACTTCCACCGCCGCCACGATATCCTGCGGCGGCGCCGACATGCGAAACTCATTATGGCCGGATTTCTTGTTCTCTGCCATGGTTTCATTCCTCATTCATTCACTGCTGTCGACGGAAACAATCGCATGGGTGAACTGCGGCACAGCCTCAATCCTGGGTCCACGCAAAGCGCTGGCCGAAGGTGCCATTGCCGTAGAGAATCAAATCCGTGCGCGCCAAAGCATCGCTGTAGATCGGGCTGTCGAAGCGATAGTGGAACTGTAGCTTGATGGCGGCAAAGGTGGTGTTGTCCGGCGGCTGGCGAAAGGCACGACGATCGTCCATGATGTTGGCCTTAACCGTCAAGCCCCAGCCAACGGCATCGTTGGTGCGCACGGGTGTGATTAGAATGTTGCCCAGCGAGCGGCCATCATACTGAAAACTCACCTCGAAGTCGGCATAGATCGCATCCTGGCCGAACACGCTAGCCCAATGCGGCCCCGGCACATTGATGGTCATCTCCCGAACTTGGCCGCCGGCATTGGCGGCATTGTCATTGAGATGCTTGAAGCCCTGCAATTTGTCCAGCTCCCAGTGCACGTCGCCCTCATTGTCGAGAATGCGCGTCATGGTGGCGCCGACGATGGCCGAGGCGATCTCCACCACCTGCATCGGCTTGGAGGTTGCGCCATTGCCAGACATGCCCTTGGCATGAGCTGTGCGAGATGGCGATCCTGCGCCGATCATGCGCCCGCTGGTTCCGCTAGCATGCAGAATCTGCACGTTGACATTGCCCGGGCCGTTGGTGGTGGCGCGATTCTCGTACTCGCGCATGAACTCCCGAAAACCCTTGACGCTTTGGTGTTGCCCCTTGCCAGCAGGCCAGGGATCATTGTAGCGTACGAAGGTGCCCTCGGGCGTGCCGTCGCCATACACGCCGGTTACCGTCACCGCATGGCCGGAGGGAACCGCTACGCCGATCCACAACGGGCCATTGGTCTCCAACAGCCGGCGAAAGCCCTCGACGGTGTAGGATTGTGGTGGCTCTGCCACCAAACGCCACGCTTGCCCCAGCGCCGCATGGTCGCGGGGATAGAGGCCGGTGTGATACTCCTGCCATCTGCCCGCGCCCGCCGCGATCTCGGCAGGGTCGATGGAGAGGCGGTCGCGCCAGCCCACGACCATGGCCGCCGCCGCTGCCCAGCACGACATGTTGGTGAGCTGGGGCACGAGCTCGACTTCGTTCCAGTTGACATCGAACGATTGTCCCTGCGAGAGCGTGGCAGCGGCTGGCATTGCCACCTCCGTTTGAGCCGGAGCCTCCTGGCCGGCAGGTGCGCCATTGTGAGGGTCGCAGCCTCCGGCAGCAGCGCGGGATCCACCGAGTGTCGCGGTCTGCCGGGCGTGCGTTGTTGCTGTACCGAGCGCTTTGGTGCTGGCGCCGCCGGGATTCCCTACCGACCAGATCCAATTGATCTTGTCCTGCGTCAGGCGGCAACCTTGGTTGAGCTGGCGATCAAAACCCGAGACATGCACGCCGATGATGGAATGGGCCAGCACAGATTGCTGTGCTTGTTGATCATCATAGGCATAGACATAGAACACCGGCGAGCCGCTGTTGCCCGGCTCGGTGTTGATGTGATATTGGAAACGCTCCTGGTTGTCGGAGAGCGCGCGGATGGTATCGCCTTCCAGATTTTGCTTCTCCTCGTCTCCCGTGACCGCGCCGTAGCCGCACACGATGATGGGTTCGGGGATGGACATGTTGAGTTCTTCCAGCGCATCAAAGTACTGGCCATTCGGCGGCGGCGTATTGACGCGCAATACGGCGAGATCAAAATCAAATCCGCCGTCATAGCGCGGGTGGTACGCCCAGTCCGCGCGATTGACCCGGAAAGAGCCGAAGGGTTCTTTGTTGGCAGGATCGTTGGCATTGAGGCCGGGCGTAACGATGATGTGAGAGGCCTGGGTGCGCGTTCTCCAAGCGATGACATTGTGGGCGCAGGTCAGAATGCGATCTTCCGCGATGTAGAAGCCGGTGCCGATGCCGGGGCTCGAGCTGCCGGGCATGAAGATCTTGAACTGGCAAATTGCCGAATGCGGAAAGAACGTCGTGATCGGCACGCCCGCACGCCAGCGCGCATAGCGTTTCGTCCACTCCCAAATCATGTGGAGGGCGTCCAGGAAGCCAGTGGGCCGGTAATCCGGCTCCACAATTCGCATGGCGCGCGCGGCTACGGGAGTGGTGCCCGCGTTCCCGTTTTGCCCGCTGGGAATGGGAACGCCTGCGGGATGAGATTCATCGGTGCGCATTGCCACGCCCTGGCTCGAGGCAGCCGCTTTGGGAAAGCACGAGCTGCTTTGCACCAGGCGCATGTAGTAATCCCAATCCCAAACCGCATTGGGGCAGGCTCGATGGCTGGTGTTGGGGTCGGCCTCGGCGTGGCCGAGAATGTGTTGGCGGTCGAGCGGAATATTGTAGCGGTCCGCCAGCCAGCGCACCAACGCGGCGGAGCTGCGGTACTGTGCCTCGGTGGGATGCAAACCGCGGGTATTGGCATTGTGCTCGATTCCGATGCTGTCGGAATTGGCGCTGCCAGCGTGCCAGGCAACCCGATCGTGCGTCACCATCTGCACCACTTCGCCATCCTGCCCGACGATGTAGTGGGCGCTGACCTTTCTGGCCGTGCCGTCACGCTCCACGGGATTCTGAAACCAGCCAACCGTACCGTTGATATTGGCGCCGCCGTCGGTAATGTGAATGATGATGCGTCGGATTTCGCTGACGCTGCGCGTGCCGCCGAACCACTTGGCTGGAACAAAGCGGCTGGCTTGGGGGTACTCGGGATCGGTGCGTGACTGCGTCGCAGCCATGGCCTGGGGCTTTGCGTGCTCATCCGGAATGGGCCCCTCGATGGCATAGTCTTCGGCACTCATGGTCATGGGACCAAAGCCGTCGTCATATTCGAACGCTGCGCCAGTGCTCGCCGTTGACAGCATGGCTGGGCGTTCCGCCCCCGCCGTGCTGCCATTGGCCGGCGCAGGAGTCGCACCATTGGCAGGCCTTGCCGCTTGGCCGTTGATTTGTTCTGTGCCGGGCCGGGCGAGATCGCCTGCCCAGGTCAATGCGCCGTGGCTGGCCTGCCCATAGCCGTTGCCAGCCTCCGAGCGAGAACGCGGCAGGGTGCTCAACCGCCGGGCTGTGCGCCCCGAGAAGGTCTGGAGGCCGATGTAAGGGCTGGCGTCGGTGGGCGAGCTGATTTCAACAATTTTGCTGCCGCCGCCATCCGCGAAAGTGGCGAAGCCGTAGAAGAGCTTGGGTTGACCGGCGAAGCGTTGCAGCGCCGCCTGCGGCACCAGATAGACCGCCTGCCCGCGCTCGACCCGCAAGACGCCCTGCTCGCGGCTCGAGTAGAAATTGGCGTGCGTGCGCCGATTCTTCTGGTCAGCGCGAAACAAAGAGGGATCAGTGGCGAGGGCCACTTCAAACCAGGGGTGCTCACCGGTGGTGACGGTGAAGCCGAGCACCGAAAAACGATCGCTGACTTCCATGCGTGTAGGACGGATCATCGTTGCCATCCTGACCTCCTTGGTAAACTATTGTGGCCTGCAGAGCTGGCCGTGCAAACCCGCTCCACCCGCAAGCATGGGCGTTGCGTTCTTCCCAGCTCCGCAAGGCAGCTCGAATACATTCATGAATTCTGAAAACCGTAGCTGGCGAGCAGGCGGCGCCACGCCTGTTCGTCGTAGTTGTATCTTTGCAAGCGATAACGCGGATTCTCCGGCTCGCCCTGCCTTTCAATGATTCCCTCGCCCGCGAGACGCTCGAGAGTTCTCGCCAATTGTGCGACCTCCACCCGCAAGCGCTGGCGCATGATCCACCATTCCGCGATCCCTTCCAATGTGTCGGAGGCATCGGGGTTTGCGCTCAAGTAGCCCAACACGGCCTCTGCAATTTCGTTTTCCCGCAGGCGCGCGCACTGGTTAAGACGGTCGTCGGTCAAGTTAGCCTCCGCTTTGGGAACTAACCTCTACAAGCCGAATGCCAGTGCCGACTCTTTCCGGGCTACTGTAGACGCGTCAATGAGTTGCGTCCTGCGCTGCTGCGCAGCTCGCCGCGAAAGTGGGGGAACTTCGCCCCACCTGTTGTAATGCCAATCCTGCGCCGGCTGCCTGCGAATGCAGCAGTTGAGGATGGGGTCGGATCACCCCATCCCCTGGGGAGTATCCTCCCCCACACCTCCAGCCTTGGTTCGAAAGCGATCCGCCTTGATGCCATGTTTTTTCAACATGCGGTTGAGGTCCCGCCTGTCCTTGCCGGCAGTACGGGCCGCGCGGCTGACGTTGCCATCATATTCCCTCATCAGTCGCACGAGATAGGCTGTTTCAAAATCGGAGATTGCCTCTTGCTTCATCGCGTTGAAGGGACGAAGTTCGTCACTGTTGCAGCGGGAAGCGATCGGCGCTTTCGCTCCGGCTGCCATGGGAATATCGAGATGAGCATGAGTGATCTCAGTCGATCGGCAGTAGTAGACGCCGCGAATGATAGCGTTCTCCAATTCCCGAACGTTTCCCGGCCAGTCATGGTCTTGCAGGCTTGCCAGTGTTTCCGGAGCCAGGCGAAGATTCTTGCGATCGGGAGGGCTGTGCTTGTCGAGGAAGTGGTCCACCAGGGCAGGAATGTCCTCCTTGCGTTCCCGCAGCGGAGGAAGTTGGATGAAGAACACACCCAGGCGATAGTACAGGTCGGCCCGAAACACGCCGGCATGTACGAGGAGATCAAGAGCGGCGTTCGTGGCGGCGATGATGCGCACGTCGGCCGGCCGCTCGCGGTTGCCGCCCACCGCGCGATACTTCTTGTCCTGCAACACGCGCAGGAGCGTTACTTGCGCTCGAGGTGAGAGCGAATCGATCTCGTCGAGGAAGAGCGTGCCGCCGCTGGCCTCGGCAATGAGTCCTGCGCGCCTGGTGCGCGCGTCGGTGAAGGCACCTCGCTCATGACCGAACAGCTCGGTTTCGAGCAAGGAATCAGGGAGTGTGCCGCAATTCAGCGCCACAAACGGACCAGAGGCACGATTGCTGAGATAGTGCAGGGCGCGCGCCACCAGCTCTTTTCCGGTGCCGGTTTCTCCACTGATTAGGACGGAAGCGTTGCTCTGTGCCACTTCCGGGAGCTGGTGAATGGCAAGAATGAATGCGGGAGCATGTCCCACCAGCCGGGATACGCCGAGCCTCTCACCGAGGCGTTTGATCAGTTGCTCCATCTGTCCGCCAGTTCCCTTGCTCGCTTCGGCTTTTCCTCATCATTGCAGTCGGTCGAGCGGCAGCAGTCGCAGACGCCTGGGCGTATCCCCCCAAAGCGCGATTGACGGCAGACGCTGACTCGCTTGCGCATAGGATGCACAAACAGAAGCACGACATGGGCGGGTTGTGCCATGCCGCAAAAGTTCGGCACTGTGTTGCTGCTCAATAGCGAGTCTGGCAACAAGTCACACGAGATGAGTTACGGGAGAACCTTTGAGGGAGTCGCGCAAGGTAGAACCGCTACACCATCCCAATGGCTACAAATCCGGGTCGTTGCAGAGCTCTCGCCCCCAAGTGCAGAGTGTCTCAAATCGCCCATTTCCTCAAGCCGTGCAATTCATCGTGCCAACATCATAACAGACACCGGACAGGCAGCGGAATCTTTCGAAGATTTTGAAATCGGTCATTCTGGGGAAAGATACGGACACCTCATCGAGTCGATTCGGAGAACTCGTCTTGGAGTCTCGCGAAGGCAGAAGAAGTCATGAAATTTCGGTTCTCATCTGCTCCAAGTTTGACAGTTGGATATGCTAAGTTCAGTATCTGTGCCAGAAATGCGCCGAGGTTTTAGCTACAAGATTTGATTCTTCGTGAGTCGTTTTGGCGGCGTTGCGTTGATCGAGTTGGCCGAAAACCGGCGTTGCCCACAAGCCTGCTTGATGGGCACTCCGGCCGTGGCCGGCAACTTGAATTACAGATCACTGCTGGTTTACGTCTGCGGACTTCACATGGGCATTGAATTCGTGCTATCCTCGGGCATGCCGAAAGGCCGTCGTCTCCTTGGCAGTGGCTGTTGAACTTGTGCAGGTGCCTGCCTGGGGTGGTCGCGTTTAAAGTGCCTCAGAAAGCGAGTCGCGACAGACGGCAACTTGTTCTCAGTGCCGAATGCACTTGACCTAACAATTCACTATTGGAGCGCCCGGCTGACAACAATCCGTTGCGAACGATCGTGGCTCTCCATGTGAGCGGCACGCTCCACGACATATGTCTTCGCAAACATATCGTGAAATGCCTGGCGCTTCTGGTTGAACACGGCTATCAAAAAGCCCATAAAGAGCGGAAGAGCCGATACTATTTTCAGAAGATTTCGAAAGAGTGCCTGTTTGAGCGTGAGTGGGACTCCTGCTTCAGAAACGACCATGGCGCCGACAACCCGCTTGCCAAGCGTGGCGTGCATGCGCGAAGATTCCATTAATGTGCAGTACACAAGGTACACCAAAAAGCCGAGGTTCTTAAGGAGCTCCCTCTGTGAATAGAATCTGGCTCGGGCCTCGAGGTTACTTGTGTCCCTGAAGTAGCCACGCAAAACTTCATCGAATCCCAAGAAGAAGTAGGCGAGCGAGACCACTGCAAGCATGATGGGCACGGTATCGATCAAGTAGGCCAGAAGCCTTCTCCAAAATCCGAGGTATTTCATCTCAGCACCATTGCTCGTTCGTCTTTGATTGTGACCAAATGTGGATAACTGAACCCGTTCAGAGTGCCGCAGCAACGCCGATCGAAAGAACCGAGGATTTCACGACGAACCTTCAACTGCGCTTGTGTTTTGGCAGAACCTCGGTATTGGGAGGTTTGGCCACGACAACATGCGGCTCGGTATCAGTGTTGCCTATCATCAGGTTTGTCTTTCTCTGGTTTTGGCTCTGGTTTTGATTCGGTCTGTGGCGAGAGCGCGCTATACGTCATCCATCCTTCAAACGTCTCTATCTCGACTCTCGAGAATTCCCTGCTCACGGTTACCACCGCAGCTCTCTCATACGTCAGTCTTCTGCTGAGCGCTTTGAGTTTCTTGGTCGTGAGCCAGTGCCATAAGGCTTTGCGCTCAAAATTGAAGGTTGTACTGATCGCCAGAACCGCGGCCGGGATCGCCGCAACGGTCGCGGTTAGCCAGCCGGGAGTGAGCTGCACCGCGGCCAGAATTGTAGCAGCAATGCTGCCGGTGACGGCAACCCAGGCAACAATATGCGCACAGACATGGTTCGTCCAGCCGAATCTTTCGGTGCGTCTGGCTGCTCTACCGAGCTCCTCTATGAGAGATTGCCTCTCCTGCGTGGTAACTTCCAGGCCTTGGTTATCGAAATTTGGCATAGCCCACTATCCTTGGCCTTTCTTCCACATTGGCCACTCTGCCGGCACTATCGTCGTGCCGTCAAGGTGAGCGATTTAAGCTCTGCTGCAATTGTTGCATGTGCAGGAGACGTGCTCCCTGCTTGTTCAGGGCTGGCCCTTGCTTTCGTTCAATGCCATCGCTCAGATGCTGACCAGACTGTCAGGTCTCGGCCCTATCCTCAACCGAGAACTCCAGCCCGCCGACGAGCCGCGCGGCCAGGTTGTACAACCAACAAAACAACGGGACGAAGAGAAAACCAAGTGCGGCGTACAAGAAAGCAGGATAACAAAAAGCCAACGGACAACTGCTTCCCCTCGGTTCCGGGATTGAGCAGCGCGCTGAGCATCCCAAATGAAATGGCGAAAATGACGCCAAGCACGAAGTAGATGACGGCGGAGACTTTTCCCGCCTGCCAGGCACAATTCGAGAAAGACGCTTGACCACTGTGCCGATCCTTCCTTTCCCATTAGATTTGCTGCACTGGTTTGGGGCCCTCGCGACCAGTTTTCGATACTAGCCCAACTTCCGCAGATGAAGATTTTTTTGAAGCTTTTTGGGTAGCGGATCAAGGCTAAGCACTTGATTCCGTG
>JAKLJX010000027.1 GCA_023150945.1 bacterium
GCTGCAAGCTCTAAAACTATTGCCGCATGAATTTCACGGCGAATGGAATTACACAATCAAGCCCCGAAATTAAGCACTTTCAGAATTGTATACTTTGTTTTTTAACGGGCCCTAACCGCTACAAAGCCGCGCAAAGTGGCACGCCCAATTTTAGCCCGCGCAACAAAGGGCAGGTTTGTGACGAAAAGCCTGCACCGCGACAAGATTGTCGTTGACCGGGCCACCGGATTGATGTGGCAGCAGGGCACTTCGGCTCAGCAGATGTCCCACCGTGGTGCGAGGGCGTGGATTGATGAGTTGAATCGGCACGGCTTCGCGGGATTCAATGACTGGCGATTACCGACGCTGGCAGAAGCTCTGACGCTGTTGGAGCCAAGCCCCAATCCAGAAGGGGTCTACATCGACTCGGTTTTCATGGCCAGAAGAAGACTGTGGATGTGGACTTCGGAGAGAGGGGACACGGAAACGGCGTGGTACGTCAACTTCAACTACGGCTACAGCCAACTGAATCGCATCAACACGAGTTACAACTGCGTCTGTGCGGTCAGATGAGGCGGTGTTCGCCGGCCAATGCGACGGTACAACCAACCGCAGTTCTTTCCTGCCAAAGCCCGCAGGCGGGCAGCAGCGCAACGGTGCGCTCAGACCTGTGCCACCGGCCTTGTGCCTGTTCAAGAGGTGCGGCGCCCTTTTTCCAGACTGCTCCACGACCGTTGCCACCGTGCCGACGGCGGAGATTTCACTCTTCCAATTTCTTCACCACTACGGCAGTCACATCGTCCTGCCACATGGCCTGATCTCCGAAGGCGAATACCGTTTGGTAGAGCAATTCCAGGATTTCATGGGCACGCCGGTGTTGGTGACGAACGAGGAATTCCTCCAGGCGACAAATGCCGAACTCCTCGTTCGCGCGGTTGCGCCGTTCGAGGATGCCATCGCTGAACATCATCAAGACTGCCCCCGGCGCAAAGCTGGTGGAAGCCCGCTGCAATGTGATCTCGGGTACAGCGCCGAGAATCATACCGGTGGCCTTCAGCGGCCTGACGTGCCGCCCGTGCACCAAGAGTGGCGGCGGATGCCCGGCATTGACATAGTAGATGTTGCCGTTGAGCTCGATTTCGGCATAGAACAGTGAGACGAAACGGGCCGACAAGGTGCTGCGATGAATGACTCGGTTGAGTTTCTGCATCGCCTCGGCCATTTTCATCTCCTTTTCCACGCCCATGCGCAGGCCGGTCACGACATCGCGCACCAGGAGAGCGGCCGGCAGGCCATGCCCGCTGGCATCCCCCATCGCGACACTGAAAACATCCTCACCGAAAACAGAAAAATCGAAGAAATCACCACCGACGGCCTCCGCCGGCTGTGAGCGCCCGGCGGTTTCATATCCGGCAATGTGGGGCGGGCTGCTCGGCAACAGGCTCTGCTGAATCAAAGCGGCTTGCTGCATGTCGTTCTTCATGGCCTCGGCATGCAGCCGGAAATTCAACTGCGCGCGCACTGCGTTCAGACAGAATTCGACCTCTTCACGCATCCAACCGCTGCTCAGAGCAAAGATGAAAATCCACCGCCGGCTCGGGCTCTGCAGGTAGAATGCCGCCGGCAGCAGGGGTTCGCGAGGTGAGCCGCTTTGCCGGTTGATTCGCAGCGAAAGGTCGTTGAAAATATAGCTGCCGTTGCGTATCGTCAGCTCGACCGCTTCCGGGTCCAGGGCGGTTGTCCCCTCCGAATAGGAGGAGAGGCTTTCTCCCCCGCCGTCCGGATTCAGCAGCAGGAACTGGCCGTGCTCTTCCACGTAGAGACGCCCGTTGGTGATGTGCAAATCCCTGGCAAAGGCGCTCTCCAATTTGGCCAATACGGAGAAAAGATAGTCGTTTTTTGCCGTGCCTTCGTCGATGCCCGCCAGCAGGGTGTCCAGACGGCGGTAAAGCTCCTTGGGCTGAATCATAGATGGGCTTCTTGAACGTGATCAACTGCGTCGGTCACTGGCGGCACGAGCCTCCGGCAGATGCACGGCAGCCGGTAATTTCTCCAGGGCGGGTTCCTTATAGACCTCGCGTTGAACAGAGATTGATACCACCTGGTTGCTGAGCTCGAAGTGAAAATTGATCTTTGCGATCTCCAACAAACGCGACTTGCAGACCCAACAAATGTGGTATTTGTATGGCTCATAGGGCAAGTCCAGCGGGCGCTGCATCTCGTGCAGGTAGCATTTTGTTTGCGGGGCGCGGGTCATGGTGGGCATGGTATGGTCTCCTGGTTTGGTTTGGCGCTGATTTGACAAGCCTCTGTGTGCAGCCGGGCATCGCCACGGCGCGGCGATCCGTGAGGAGCTGTTCTGGGCCAGACCGGTCGGTGCGGCACAAAATCACGCGGTCAAGCGGGCGGATTTTCGTGGAAACAAGGGAACGGCCTTGCGGGAGGCTCGCTGTTGTCAGGTCAATTCGCGATCTTGTCCACCAAAACCTGCAGTCCACAGGGGCGGACCACTATCCCGGAGGCGGGCTGCCGAGTGCTTGTGTTATCACCCAGCAGAACGGGGCCGGCTGGAAAGAGTGGAAGAGAAGCGAGAACGCGAAGAACCTCGGCTGAAGCCAATGCCTCGCGTCATGGCGGCATCGCCGCTCGCGTCAATGCGTGTAGTTCTGCGTATCCTTTGCGTATCACAATGTCGTGAAATCTGTGCGGGCCGCTGCGGATACGCGGCAACAACATAGTGACCCAGAGGGAGAAAAACAAGCACGAAAGTGGAAAAGATGCCGCGTCCAGCGCAATGATCCGGGGCGCAGATCACCCATGACACGCGAATTTCCGCTTGACATTACGCCCTTGCCTGACTACATTCGGCTTCCAATTTTTGACATATCCTGCATCCGGCTGCTCCCCGCAGCCCGTCATTTCAGACTTACTGTGAAAGTCGCGCTATCCCGCGTGCGTGTCGCCTGCTTGATGTTATGTGCCATGTCGATGTTCTGCTCTGCCTGCAGCGGCGACGGTCAGTCAGTTCCAATTCCCAAACCTGAAACAGCAGTCACGGCGCCGGCCAAACCGGCGGCGAGTTTTATCTTCGGACAGATGCATTTTCAGGGCGAAGCGCCGGCAGCGAAAGTCATACACATGGCAAGAGATGCTGCCTGCCGGCTCCCAGGTTCCGCGGAAATTGTGTCGGACGAGTTCGTGGTCAACGCCAATCAGACGTTGCGCCACGTCTTTGTTTATCTCGCCGAGGGCGTGGTGCAACTATATCCGCCGCCTGCCGAACCCGTGGTGTTGAATCAGATCGGGTGCCAGTACCAGCCGCATGTGTTCGGCATTCAAACTGGCCAGCCTTTGCAGATTTTGAACAGCGACGACACGATGCACAACGTTCACGCGGCCTCACAGCACAACCCACCTTTCAATCTCGGCATGACGCGTCACGTGAAGCTATTGACGCGCACCTTCACTCACCCCGAGATCATGATCCCCTTTCGCTGCAATGTGCATCCGTGGATGTCTGCTTACGCCGGCGTGTTGGCGCATCCGTTTTTTCAAGTGACGGAGGCGGCCGGCGATTATCGCCTGGGACCGTTGCCTGCCGGCAACTACCTGGTCGTGGCCTGGCACGAGAAGCTGGGCCGCCGCGCGCAGCGGGTCGCGCTGGGCGACTCGGCGGCGGCGCGCCTCGACTTCATTTTTGCTGCAGAGTAAGCCGGCGCCCGTTTGCCGGCCGGCGCACTTCATCACTCAACCTTGTCAAGGGAGGAGAGTCGCAATGCTTGACTGGCTTCCGGAGAATGTTTCCACCTACGGCAGTAGAATCGACTTCTTCTTTCACGTCATCTACTACCTGACGGCCTCGGTGTTCGTGCTGGTGTCGGCAACCATGATCTACTTCCTGATCAAGTACCGCCAGCGCGAGGGCCGGCGCGCGACCTACACGCACGGCAACGCCACGCTCGAATGGGTGTGGACGAGCGCCACCACCGTCGCGATGATTGCGCTCGCGTTTGCCAGCAAGCCGCTGTGGGGCGAGATCAAGCAACAGCGGCCGCCGGCGGAGGTGGAAGTGCGCGTCACCGGCAAGCAATTCAATTGGCAGATTCTTTATCCCGGCCCCGACCGCCAATTCGACACCGCGGACGACTACCAAATCGACAATGACCTGCATGTGCCGGTGAATGCCGTCGTGCACGTGCATTTGAATTCCCTGGATGTGATTCACAGTTTCTTCGTGCCGCAACTGCGGCTGAAGCAGGACGCCGTGCCCGGGCACAGCATCACCGCCTGGTTTCAAGCCACCAAGCCGGGAGTCTATGAGATTCCCTGCGCCGAGCTGTGCGGCTTCGGCCATTCCGGCATGAAGGGCACGCTCTACGTCGACACCCCGGAAGAGTACGAAGCCTGGAAACTGGAAACCTGGCCGCCGGCTCCTGCTGCCGAGGCCGCGCCCGCTGATTCCGCCGGCGCCGCCAACCCCCTGTGATTGCAATCCACCCACGATCTTTCCGATGGAGAATTCAGAATGGCACACGCACACACCATCTCTGCTGATGAGCTGAAACAACGGCGTTTGTTTGGAGAGATTTTCAGCGCGGTCATGATCGTGACTGGCGTGCTGTTTGTCCTGCTGACGTTGCTGATCCGGCCGGAAAACGGATTGCTGGCGCGCCTGGCATTCGGCGTGGTTGCGCTCGCCAATGGCATCCTCACCTGGCGAAAGCCGCAGAAATGGCTCGGCACGTTGCCGCTGCTCTATGGCGTCGTTTGGGCGGTGTGGGGATTACAGCAGGGCATCGGCACACCCTCGCTGCTGGGTTTCGCCGACTTTCTCGTCGGCTTCTTCTTCATCGTCGGCGGCTTGGGCAACCTCGCCGAGCATCATCCCCACGGCTTCATCGGCACCCACCTGATTTCGATGGATCACAAGATGATCGGCAAGCAATTCCTCACCCTGGGCTTGCTGATGATGATCTTCGGCGGCGGATTTGCCTTGCTGTTCCGCTGGCAACTTGCCTACCCGGACAAGCCCTTGCCGCTCATCGGGGCCTCCGCCGAATTCCTCGAATCCGGCGAGCCGAAAACCGGCATGGACAAGCTCTGGATGGAGTGGCTGCAAAAGGATGAAAGCGAGCAAAATTGGCTGGCGAAAAACATGCCGATGGGCGCGGTCGCGCCGGCATTCTACAACTCGCTGTTTACCATGCACGCCACCATCATGATCTTCTTTGTGGTGATGCCGATTCTCGTCGGCTGCTTCGGCAATTTTCTCATCCCACTGATGATCGGCACGCGCGACATGGCGTTTCCCGTGCTCAACATGCTTTCCTTCTGGGTGGCCATCGCCTCCGGCGTGGTGATGATGGCCGGCTTCCTCGTGCCCGGCGGCCATGCCGCCGCCGGCTGGACGTCCTACACGCCGCTCGCCGCCAATGCCGCCTGGACCGGCGTCGACATGGGGCAGGTGTTGTGGTCCTTCAGTCTGATCGTGCTCGGCGTCTCCTCGCTGATGGGCTCGATCAACTACATCACCACCATCATCAACATGCGCGCGCCCGGCATGACGCTGTTCCGCATGCCGCTCGCGATCTGGTCGCTGTTCATCGTCGCCATTCTCCTGCTGCTGGCGTTGCCGGTGTTGACCTCCGCGCTGGCCATGCTGCTGTTCGATCAAACTCTGGGCACCAGCTTCTTCAATGTCGCGGGCGGCGGCGAACCGTTGCTCTGGCAGCATCTCTTCTGGTTCTTCGGCCATCCGGAAGTCTACATTCTCATTCTGCCGGCGATGGGCCTGGCCTCCGAAATCCTGCCGGTGTTCAGCCGCAAGCCGATCTTCGGCTACCGCGCCATGGTCTGGGCGATGGTGGCGATCGCGTTTCTCGGTTGGATCGTGTGGGGCCATCACATGTTTCAAAGCGGCATGAACCCACGGCTCGGCACCACTTTCATGATCTCGACCATGTTGATCGCCGTGCCCTCCGCGATCAAAACTTTCAACTGGCTCGGCACTTTGTGGGGCGGCAGCATCCGCTTCACGGTGCCGATGCTGTTCGCCCTCGGCTTTGTTTCGATGTTCGTCATCGGCGGCCTGAGCGGCATCTACATGGCCTCGACGCCGGTGGATATGTTCATCCACGACACCTACTACATCGTCGCGCACATTCACTACGTTGTGTTCGGCGGCAGCATCTTCGGTATTTTCGCGGGCCTGTATTACTGGTTTCCCAAGATGTACGGCCGCCTGCTGAACGCCACCTGGGGCAAGATTCACTTCTGGCTGACGTTTGTCTCCTTCAATTGCACTTTCTTTCCGATGCACATTCTCGGCGTGGGCGGCCACATGCGCCGCATCGCCAATCCGCTGCAGTATGATTTTCTCAAACAATTCCAGGGCATGAACGAGTTCATCACCATCAGCGCCTTTGTGCTCGGCTTCACCCAGCTCATCTTTGCGGTGAATTTCGTTTACTGCATGTTCAAAGGCCGCAAGGCGGAAAGCGACAACCCGTGGCGCGCCAACACCCTGGAGTGGGTCGCGCCCACGCCGCCGCCACACGGCAATTTTCTGGCGACGCCGACCGTGCATCACGGCCCCTACGAGTACAGCGTGCCGGGCCTGGAAACCGACTTCGTGCCGCAAACGGAAAAAGCCGCGGTGCCGGCCGGGCATTGAGGCAATATGCAAAGCATGAAGATCATGGCCGGTGCTCGGAAAAATGTACCTGCCCGCATTTCGCCCGAACTGCCGGCTGACATGGCGGCGCGCAACGCGCGCGTGCTCAAGATTCTACTTGGCATGCTGGCCCTGTTGGTGGCCGTGACGGCGTTGAGTGTTCTGCTCTTGAACTAATTCTGGACTGATTGGCGATGCCGGCAACTGCTGCTAGCGCTTCCCCTCAGGCTGCCTACGAATGGTCCAGCCGTGATAGTGGAGAAGTCCTCGAACTGGATCCTTTCTCCGGCGATCCGCCGCCGCTCACGCCGGCATTGCCCTATGGTCCCGGCGATGATGGCGATGACGGCGAGGCCGAGTCGCGGCCGGTCGGCAATGCCGTGCTCGGCATGCTGCTGTTTCTCGGCACGGACGCGATGTTTTTCGCCGCGCTCATCGGCGCGTTTATCGTTTTCAAATATGGCGCCTTGGACTGGCCGCCGCTGGGTCAGCCGCGCCTGCCGGTGATGGTCACCGGCGCGAACACCGTAATTCTGCTGGCCAGCGGTCTCACGATGTTCCAGGCTTACCGCCGCATCCGGCGCGGTGAGGCTGCCGGTTTGCAGAAAAGTCTCGCGCTCACGGCACTGCTGGGCACGACGTTTCTGCTGATCCAGGGCTACGAGTGGCTCAAGCTGCTCGGCTATGGCCTGACCTTGTCGTCCAGCGTGTACGGCGCGACCTTTTACACGTTGATCGGCTGCCATGCGCTGCACGTTGCCGGCGCCGTGTTTTGGCTGCTGGTTGTTTGGTGGCGGGCCACCCAGAGGCGGTTCACCGCTGCCCGGCACACTGCGGTGCTGCTGTGCAGCATGTACTGGTATCTGGTGGTTCTGCTATGGCCGCTGCTCTACGTCCTGGTGTATTTGAATTGAGCCGGCGGGAGAAATGAATCAGAATGAGGTGTTGTGATATGTACAAGGCAAAATCACTATTCGTGCTGTTGTTCATCATCATGTTGCTGATGCTGCCGCAGGCCGCCGCGGCGTGCCCGGGTTGTGCGCAAGCGGCCAACGGCGCGCTCGGCCGCGGCTTCAACAACAGCATTCTTTTTCTGATGGCCATGCCGTTCACGATCGTTGGCAGCGTGGCGTTGTGTCTGTTCATTTTGCAGCGCCGGCATCGTACTGCCGCGGCCAAACCCGACCCTGTCTCGCTTTCCCAATCCGAAACCTGAGGAGGAAAAAACGTGAGTCACGCCTCTGCCCACGTTCATGCGATTGAACCCGCCGAGTCGCCCCTGACCCCGGAAAGCTGGGGCAAACTCGGCATGTGGATTTTTCTGGCGGGTGACGCCATGTCTTTTGGCGGCTTGCTCGCCGGCTACGGCGCCCTGCGCGCCGGCGCGACCGACTGGCCCAACCCGCTGGAGGTGCTCGGCATCAATCTCACCGCCTTCATGACGTTTCTGCTCATCTGCAGCAGCGTCACCATGGTGAAGGCGCTGTCGGCCATCCGCCGCGGCAACCAGCAGGGTCTGCGCAACTTTTTGCTGCTGACCATTCTCGGCGGCGTCACGTTTCTTGGCTTGCAAGCCTACGAATGGACGCACCTGATCACCGAACAACAGGTGACCTTCACCAGCAATCCCTACGGCAGCTATCTGTTCGGCACGACCTTCTACGCGATCACCGGCTTTCACGGCGCGCATGTAACCGGCGGCGTGATCTACTTGAGCCTGGTCCTGCTCAATGGCATGCGCGGCCGCTACTCCGCGGAGAATTACAGCACGGTCGAGAATGCCGGCTTGTACTGGCATTTCGTCGATCTCGTCTGGATTCTGGTCTTCACCTTCGTCTATCTCATCAAGTAGATCGTGGTTGCGAGGGCAATGCCGGTGCTTTCGAAAATTGACGAGACCCCGAATCGTGTCCCAGGAGAAAATTCCATGTCTGGCATGCACAAAGAACCCAACTACATGATGGTGTTCGTCGCGTTGTTCGTTCTGACCGTCTTCGAAATCGGCGCGGTCTACTTGCCGATCGGCAGGGTCGGCGTCGGTATCGTGCTGATCCTCCTGGCGCTTTCCAAAGCCTCATTGGTGGCAATGTACTTTATGCACCTGAAGTTCGAAAAGCGCACGCTCGGTATTATCGCGCTCACCCCGCTGATTCTGTGCACGCTCTTGATCATCGCTCTGTTGCCGGATCTCACCGGCACCCCGCGTGATTCGGCCCGCCTGCGGGCTGAGCAGGCCCAGCAGGCCGAAGCCCCTGCCGCGGTCGAGGCGCAGTGAAGCCCCCGGCTGCGTGTTTTCGGGCACAGCCCTGCCCCAAGGTTGTGCTTTCATGTGTGTATTTTTTGACATATATTGGGCCGGTCTGATTAACCGTGTGAGTCAAATGATGACACCCGCATCTTCCCCCCGCAAATGGCTCCATCGCTTCGCCCTGCTGGTGGCGGGAGCCACTTTCGTGCTGATTTTCATTGGCGGATTGGTGACCAGCACCGATTCCGGCTTGTCCGTGCCCGACTGGCCGAATACCTACGGTCATTTCATGTTCTCCTACCCGCTGTCGCAAATGGTGGGCGGCATTTTGTATGAGCATGGCCATCGCATGGTGGCCAGCGTCGTGGGCATGCTCATGGTCATTCTCGCGGCCTGGCTGTGGTGGCAAGAACCCCGGCGCTGGGTGAAGCGCTTGGGGCTGGTCGCGCTACTGTTGGTCATTCTGCAAGGCGTGCTGGGCGGACTCACGGTTCTGTTCCTGCTGCCCACGCCCATTTCCGTGGCGCACGGCACGCTGGCGCAAACCTTTTTCGGCTTGACGATTTGCCTGGCGCTGTTCACCTCGCCGGAGTGGGGCAAGCCGCTGGCGAAACGGCAGGACACGCAGCGGCCGCCGCTGGCTGTTCTCGCCATGGTGACCACTGCGGCGATCTTTCTGCAACTCATTCTCGGCGCAGTTATGCGTCACACCAAATCCGGCCTGGCCATTCCGGATTTTCCGCTGGCCTTTGGCCGGCTCATTCCACCTTTTGATTCTGCCGGCATCGCAATTCACTTTGCCCATCGCCTGGGCGCGGTGGTGGTCACCGCCCTGGTGATTTGGACCGTGAGCCGCGTGCTGCGGCACTATCACGAGGAAGCGGCGTTGTATCGCCCGGCGGTGCTGCTGGCGATCGGCGTCCTGCTGCAAATCACGCTGGGCGGCCTCACCATTTGGTCACAAAAGGCTGTCCTGCCCACGACGGCGCACGTGGCCACCGGCGCCTTGGTGCTGGCGGCAAGCCTCGTGCTGACGGTGCGCGCGCAGCAATATCTCAGCGTGCCCGCGCGCGTGCCTGCCGGAGAGATGGCGGCCACGCTGCCGGGCGCGAGCGGAGCGTAATGGCATCGGCGGAGGCGGGCTCCGGCCGGCCCTTCGACTCGAGCCGGCAAAAATTGCCAAGCCGCCGCGCGAACCAGCAAGAACATTGAACTGAAGGCGAACGATTTCC
The DNA here is from genome assembly GCA_023150945.1 of bacterium. Classification (NCBI taxonomy): domain Bacteria; species bacterium. The sequence goes on from JAKLJX010000027.1 coordinate 10,133, forward strand.
AACGAATCATGACGACATCTTCACCGCCCCCAGCGAGTATGTTCGCGTCGATTTCTGATTATTTTGCCCTCACCAAGCCCCGCGTCACCTTGATGGTGCTGATCACGACGTTGTTCGGTTTCTATCTCGGTTCGCGCGGCCCCCTCGAGGTGGCGCTGCTGCTGCATACGCTGTGGGGCACCGCCCTGGTTGCCGGAGGAACCAGCGCGCTCAACCAATATCTCGAACGCCACCGCGATGCCCGGATGCTGCGCACCCGTCATCGTCCCCTGCCCGCCGGACGGCTGACGCCGACGCAGGCGCTGGGCTTCGGCGTGTTCATCTCGGTGGTCGGCATTGCGTATCTGGCCTTCTGGGTGAATGGGCTGACGGCGGTGCTGGCCGCCGTCACGCTCGTCAGCTATGTTTTTCTCTACACGCCGATGAAAACGAAAAGCCCGCTATCGACGGTGGTGGGCGCGATTCCCGGCGCCTTGCCGCCGATGGGCGGATGGACCGCGGTGCGCAACGATCTCGGCCTGGAAGCCTGGGTGCTGTTCGCGATTCTGTTCATCTGGCAGTTGCCTCATTTTTTGGCAATCGCCTGGATTTACCGCGACGATTATGCCCGCGGCGGCTTTCGCATGCTCACCGTCATTGATCCCGAAGGCTACAGCGCCGCGCGCCAGATTCTGACCAACTGCCTGGCGTTGCTGTCCGTGAGTCTGCTGCCGACTCTCATCGGCCTGACGGGCCGGGCCTATTTTTTCGGGGCGCTGGTTTTGGGAATTGGTTTTCTCGGCGTCGGCCTCAGCGTCACGTTTGCGCGCAACGTGGCCGCGGCCCGGCGGTTGATGCGCGCTTCATTGATCTATCTGCCGGCATTGCTCAGCATGATGGCGTGGGATAAAACCGCATTTTGATGACCGGGTTGCAATCATGACCGCATCCGAACGCGCACAGCTCATTGCCCAATATCAAGAGGGCTACGCACAAGTCGCGCAGGCGCTGCACAACATCACGCCCGCGGAGTTGGATTATCGCTGGTCGCCCGAAAAATGGACCGCCCGCGAAATCATACACCATCTCGCGGACAGCGAGATGACCAGCGCCATTCGGTTGCGCAAGTTGCTGGTGGAAGAGCAGCCGCAGATTCAGGGCTACGATCAGGAGGCTTTCGCCCGCCGGCTGCTTTACGCCCGCCGCCCGATCGCGCCGGCGCTCGCCGCCTTCAAGGCCGCCCGCGACACCACCGCCCAGCTTCTGGAGTTCATGACCGACGCGGATTGGCAGCGCACCGGCCATCACAGCGAGAGCGGCGCCTACTCCGCCGAAACCTGGTTGCGAATTTATGCCGCTCACGCCCACAATCATGCCGAACAGATCCGGCATTGTCGCCGCCGTTATCAAGAACTCGGTCGCGCGCCAGGCTGACAAGCGTCAGGAGTCTGGCCAGACGCTGCGCAGCGAGGCGCCGCGGCGCTCGCATGAAGTGGAGGCGTTATGAATGAGAGACGCAGCGGCCATCTGTGGTGGGGAATTGGCGCCGGAACCGCGATGGTCGTCGCCGCCATGTACGTGGGGCAAGAGTCCCTTCCCGGCCGCCGGCTGGAAACCCTCGGCCGCGTACCGGAATTCACCCTGCTCGAGCGCAGCGGCGAGCCGTTCGGCTCGGCGGATTTGCAGGGCAGGATTTGGATCGCCAACTTCATTTTCACGAGCTGCTCGGGCATCTGCCCGATCATGACGGGCCACATGTCCGAGCTGCAAAACACCCTCCTGCAAACCGGCCTCTCGACGGTCAAGCTGGTTTCCTTCTCCGTCGACCCCGAAGTCGACACCCCGGAAGTGCTCTCCCGTTTTGCGCAGAAGTACGGCGCGCAGCCGGGCCTCTGGTATTTTCTCACCGGTAGAAATGACTTGATTCAGGAGCTTGCCGGCCAGGGCTTCATGCTCTCCGCCATCGTCGGTGTCGATCCTCCCGAACCCATCATCCACAGCAATCAATTCGTGCTGGTCGATGCTGCCCGCAGGATTCGCAAATACTATGTCGGCACGGACTCGACGAGCGTCGAGCAGATCATGCGCGATGTCAAGAACCTGATCGCCGAGGTGCCATGGTGATTCCGATTACCGCTCTGCCCCACGTCAACGCCATGCTCAATGGCGCCAGCACTTTTTTTCTCTTGCTGGGGTTTTGGTTCATCCGCCGCAAGCGCATTGCGCAGCACAGACTCAGCATGCTGTGCGCCCTGGCGTCGTCGCTGCTGTTTCTTGCCAGTTACCTGGTCTATCATTACCAGGTCGGCTCGAAGTCCTTTCAGGGACAGGGATTCATCCGGCCGGTGTATTTTGCCATTCTCCTGACGCACACTATTTTGGCGATGGTCAATGTGCCGCTGGTCGTGATCACGCTGGTGCGCGCCTTTCGGGAAAGATTCGATCAACATGCCCGCCTGGCCCGGCGCTGGACGCTTCCGGTTTGGCTGTACGTTTCGGTCACCGGCGTGCTGGTGTATGTGATGCTGTATCAACTCTGATGCGGGGCAGAGCACGCTGCCGGCAGGCGGGTTTTGTGCAATCCCACAACACTGCCGTGAGCGGGCGCGGTTGCTTCGCCCAGTTTCATCTTGCGCGCGCCGGGGAAGTTTGGTACCTTTGCCGCGTTCGCGCAGGGTTGCGCCTCCAGCTTTCCACCTGCCCGACAACCCATACACCGACAAGATCAGGAGGCGAAGATGGAAGATTGGCTGCTATGGTTGCTGGCCGGCATTGTGCTCGATATCTTGGAGATATTCATTCCGGGATTCATTCCCGCCTGCTTTGGTTTTGGCTGTTTTGCGGCTGCCATTGCGGCCGCGCTTGATTTTGGCCTCACCGTTCAAATCGCCGTCTTCACCGCCACGACCTTCATCGTCTTCCTTTCCATCCGGCCGGTGTTTTTGAAACTCTTGAGCAAGAACACGCCCTCGGTCGCCACCAACATCGAGCGCTTGGTGGGGATGATCGGCCTCGCGCTGGACGACGTCTCCGGCCTGCAAGGCCTGGTCAAGCTGGAAGGGGAAGTGTGGAACAGCCGCAGCGACGACGGACGCAGCTTGCCGCCGGGTACGCGCGTGCGCGTGTTGCGGGTGGAAGGTAACAAGTTGATCGTGACGGCCAACGGCGTTCATCAATCTTCGAACTAAGGAGGGAGGCGATGCAACCGCTTCATTGGTTTGTGCTGGCGCTCGCGGTCCTGGTGATCGCGCTCGTCATCCGCGGCCTGCGCATTGTGCAGCAGGCCGAAGTCGTGATCATCGAACGTTTGGGAAAGTATCACACCACCCTCACCAGCGGCATCAACATCATCTGGCCGTTCTTCGACAAACCGCGGAAGATCATCTGGCGCTTCCTGGTGCCCGGCGCCGGCGGTGAGCCGGCTTCCTACATCCTGCGCGAGATGGATCGCATCGACCTGCGCGAAACCGTCTATGATTTCCCCCGCCAGAACGTGATCACCGCCGACAACGTGCTGATCGAGATCAACGCCCTGCTCTATTTTCAGATCACCGACCCGATCAAGGCGGTTTATGAGATCAACAACCTGCCGGACGCCATCGAAAAGCTCACGCAAACCAGCCTGCGCAACATCATCGGCGAGCTCTCGCTCGATCAAACCCTGACCAGTCGCGACACCATCAACCAGAAACTGCGCATTCTGCTCGATGAAGCCACCGATAAATGGGGCGTGCGCATCAACCGCGTCGAGCTGCAGGACATCATGCCGCCGCCGGACATTCGCATCGCCATGGAAAAGCAAATGCGCGCCGAACGCGACCGCCGCGCCGTGATTCTCGAGGCCGAGGGCCAGAAGCGCGCCGTGATTCTGCAGGCGGAAGGCAAGCGCGAGGCGCAAATTGCCGAGGCCGAAGGCAGCAAGCAATCCGAAATTCTGCGTGCTGACGGCGAAGCCGGCGCGATTCAGCGCGTGGCCAATGCCGAGGCCGAAGCCATCCGCGCCATTACCAAGGCCGTGGGCGACGGCGGCGCCGACCCCACGAAATATCTCATCGCATTGAAATACCTCGACGCCCTGAAGGAAATGGCCGGCGGCAACACCAACAAAGTCGTGTTTCTGCCGTTTGAGGCAACCGGAATTCTCTCGTCGCTGGGCGGGATCAAGGAGCTGTTGCAGGAAAAAGCCTGAGCGCTGCGGCGGCAGGCCGGTGACGCTCCGAGTGTCGTGGAAACGCTGCGGTTATTGACGCAACGGCCAAGCCGCTGCAGGGGCATTCTCTCTGATGACCGCGATTGCGGACCAACACTGACTCTGCACGCTTGCAGTGACAGCCCGCTTGCCGGGAAAGAGGCCGGCGGGAATGACACTGGAATTGCATCCTCCAGGCATGCCTGCCATGACAAAACTCTATCACGAACTCGCCGCCTGGTGGCCGCTGCTCTCTGCGCCCGCCGACTATGCCGAAGCAGCGGCATTTTACCACCAGGTCATCACCGCCGGCCGCGTGCCGCCGCCGCACACGCTGGTGGAATTCGGCAGTGGCGGCGGCAATACTGCCTCCCATCTCAAGCGGCATTTTGAGCTGACCCTAGTCGATCTTTCGCCGGAAATGCTGGCGGTGAGCCGCGCGCTGAATCCCGACTGCGCGCACGTGGCGGGTGACATGCGCTACGTGCGGCTGGGACGGCAGTTCGACGCCGTTCTCATTCACGATGCCATCGTGTACATGACCACCGTGCTGGATTTGCGCAGCGCCCTGGCCACCGCGTTTGCGCATTGCCGGCCTGGTGGCGTGGCCTTGTTTGCGCCGGATTATGTGCGCGAAACCTTTGCGCCCGCCACGGCGCACGGTGGCGAGGACGGCCCGCAACGCAGCTTGCGCTATCTCGAATGGACGTATGATCCTGATCCCAACGATACGGCTTACACGGTGGATTTTGCCTATTTGCTGCGTGAACCCGATGGCTCGACGCGCGCCGTGCATGACCGGCACACCTGCGGGGTGTTCACGCGCGCCGAGTGGCTGAGGCTGCTTGCGGAAGTGGGTTTCCAGCCGCAAGCGCTGGACGCGCCCGGAGGAGTTGAAGTCTTTGTGGGGGCCAAGCCGGGTGATTGAGGTGCGGCGGAGGCGGTGTTCAAACTTCGAAGTTACTGCTGGATCGGGTGATGCAGTTACTCTCAGGCACACGCAAATAGATCTCTATGAAATCGAACAAGAGTTTCAAATTGAGAATGCCATATACCCTTCCACAATCCGAACGAGCAGGAGCGCCAAAAGGCCAAAGCGCACCAAAGACGCTGAGACGCAAAGGAACGCCTGGCCTCGGCCTTCGATCAAGGAAGACAACAAATGATCAAGAACTTTTTGTGAGCCTTTGCAGCTGCGCGTCTTGGCGTGAATTCTTTCAGCCATAATCCAACGGTGTCGGAGAGGTGATTCAGCAAGACCTGCCGTATTTGATTATGGCGCAGTCAAATTGGTTCAAAGGAGCGAAATGTAGAAGCGAAGGGCAACGCTCTGAGAAATCTCCCTCACGCCGGCATCTCTCGTTTCTTGCCAAAATCCTCCTCCAAACGAATCATCTTCGCAATGATGAACGGCGGAACGGTCGCCAGCATCACCCACACGAAAAAGTGCTGGTAGCCGATCAGCTCCTGCAGCCAGCCGCTGAACATGCCGGGAATCATCATGCCGAGTGCCATCAAGCCGGTGCAAAGCGCGAAATGCGCGGTCTTGTGCTCGCCTTCCGAAACATAGATCATGTACAACATGTAGGCGGTATAGCCGAAGCCATAGCCGAACTGTTCGACCGCCACGCAGATATTGATGGTGAGAAAATTCTGCGGCAACGCATAGGCGAGATAGACATACACTGCGTCAGGAAGATTGATCGCCAGCACCATGGGCCAGAGCCAGAATTTTAAGCCGTGCCGCGCCACCACGAACCCGCCCAGCAGCCCGCCCAAAGTTAGCGCGACGATGCCGACCGTGCCATAGACGAATCCCACCTGTCCAGTGGTCAATGCCATGCCGCCGACCTCGCGCGCATCCAGCAAAAACGGCGAAGCCATCTTCACGAGTTGCGCTTCGGCAAAGCGATACAGCAGCAGAAAAGCCAGAATCACGCCGATGTTTTTCTTCTTGAAAAAGGCCGCGAAGGTCAGAAAGAACTCCTGCAACACGCTGCGCGAGCTTTGACTGCCCGGCCGGTCCACGGCGGGGAAAGGCAGGATCGCCTTGTGATAGGCGAAAAACACCACGAACATGCCGGCGAGCACAAAGAAGGTGATCGACCACGCCAGCGGAATGTTGCCGGCGCGGCCGCGAAACACCGCAGCGGCGTCCGTCTTGAGCTTGGGGTCGAGTTGCACCACGGTCATCACCGGCAGGTTCCAGTTGCCGGCGTTGAACACGAACCGGCTGCCCTCCGCCAGCGCGATACTCTTGTCACCCTCATCGATGCCGAAATTCACGACGATCTCTTCGCCGGCCTGCGGCGGGCGCGAGAGATGGAAGAACACCACGCCCACGTTGCCGGCAAGTCCGGCGAGCGGGCTGGCCGGCGCCGCGGCGCCAAAATGGCGGCGGAGAAACGTTTCGAGATTGCCCACCACCGCGCGCTGCCACCAGGAAGGTTCCTCGGCGGTGCCGCTGGCCGTTTGCTTTTTTTGTTCGGCAGGATAGAAACCGTGCTGCAGGTTCCAAGCGTGGGCGCGTGCGAGCAGCAAATCAACTTCGCTCTGCGGGCGCGGCTCCGCGGCGATTTCCAGGCTGGCGGGATGAGCCACCAGGCGCAGTTCTCCGGGCTGTGCCGCGATGCGCAAGGAATCCGGCGCGGGCAGAGCACTCACTTGCGCGCGCGGACTGGCGGTCACGCGGACCTCGACGGTGGGCAGGCCGCTCATGCTTTCCAGATATCCGGCAAGGATGATCAGCAGACCCTGGCCGGTGATCATGGCAATGCGATAAAACGTGCTGCGAATGCCGACAAAGAACGCCTGTTGGTGCTGTTCCAACGCGAGCATGTAAAACCCGTCCGCGGCAATATCGTGCGTCGCGGAGCTGAAGGCGAGCAGCCAGAGGAAGGCGAGGGTGTACTGGAAAAATTCGGGCAGGGGCAGCGTGAGCGCAACACCGCCGAGGCCGGCGCCCACGATGAGCTGCATGACAATGATCCAAAGGCGCTTGGTTTTGAGAAGGTCGACCAGCGGACTCCACAGCGGTTTGATCACCCAGGGCAGGTAGAGCCAGCTCGTGTAAAGCGCGATGTCGGTGTTGGAGACGCCGAGGCGCTTGTACATGATCACGGAGACCGTCATGACGACGACGTAGGGGATGCCCTCCGCAAAATAGAGGCTCGGCACCCACAGCCAGGGTGAGCGTTTCTTCTCCATTCCAGCCTGATTGCGCGTACTCGTTGGCAAAGTCATATTCGTCCTTTCCGGGAGCGAGCGAAGATCAGTGAGGATTCAGGGGCAGCAGCACCTTCAGGGGAATCGGTGGCGGCGCAGACCGGGCCACAAAAAACAAACCACAGACTCCACGCGCTGGCACGGCGACCGGCGGTTGCTGGTCTGTGTCAAATCGCGAAATCTGTGGTTGGTTTTCTCATTCACCGGCGTGCACGCCTGTTCATTTCACATGCGACGGCGCGATCCGCCGTAGCGGCGCTGGCCGCGGCGCCGGCGTCTGCCGTCGGGCCGGTGGCCAGATTCGGAGTTGTCCGAGGGGTTTTCGGATTCCTGGGTCGGCATGTTTTCCGGCACGTTCGCGGGCCGGTTCATCGCGGCACGCGCGGTGGGTGGCTGGGCGGGGGTGGCCACAAAACTGACTCCCACCCGCTGCAACAACTTGGGAATGGGCAGGATGACGAGCCATGCCAGGGCCCGCAATGGAATGCTGTTCGCCACGACTTTGTCATGCGGAATCAAAAGCGTGAGCAGAAACAGCCCGGCGCCAATCCATAGCGAGTGATGAATGAGGCGCCACTTGCTCTTCGTCTGGTAGGCATGCCCCTGGCGAATCATAATCGCCTGGATGATTTCGCTGAGGGCGAGGCAGACCGGCACGGCTTGGGCTGCCAGCGCGTGCGCGGGATTCTCAGGCATGGCCTGGCGCAGAAACAGTGGCAGCAACACGAAGCTCAACGCCAGCAGGGCGCTGAAAACGAAACTCGCCTTTGCCCAGAAGATGCCATTCGCTGACATGCTGCTCAGACGCCACCAAACCCCGGCCAAATAAGCAAAGATGACCGCGAACGTGAAAACCTTTTGAATGAGAAGTGAATTTGTCAAGCCGGGCATGGTCGCAACCGCCAGGGCGCTGATCACCAGCGTTAAAGCCAGGATGTCGGTCGCAACAGTGTAAGCCAGCGAGGCCTGAGCACGTCGATCCATTAAACCTCCCTCTTGGGGGGATAAACCTGATAAACACCCGTGAACCTAAGAAACGCGACGACATGGCGGCGCAGGTGTGTCTCATGCGCCTGAGTGCGCCAAAATCGCGTGTCATAATAGCGAAATAAGGCCTGAAGTGCAATCAAAAAAACCGTCGGAATGGCTGCTGGCCAATGGCTTGGGCGGCTACGCCATGGGCGAGCAAAACGGCAGATGCACGCGCACGCGCCATCACCTGTTGGTGGCCGTCACGCGGCCGCCTCTGCAGCGCGTGGCGTTCGTCCGCACGCTCCGCGAAACCATTCGAACCCCGGCAGGATGGCAGGAGGCCGTGTGCACGCGCTTTGAACACGACCGGCGCCTGCTGACCTTCACCTGCGAGCACGACGCTTTCACCCTCACCAAGATGGTCTGGCTCGCGACTTCCTTCCATGGCGTGTGGGTGCGCTATTGCCTGTCGCGCAGCCAGGAGCCGCTGCGTCTGCGCGTGGCGCCGCTGCTGGATTTCCTCGACCTTGAGACGCAAGCGCCGCTGTGCGACAACTATTTGGTGCGGCGCACACGGGCGGGCGCGCTCGTCTTCGCGCAGCCGCACGACAAGCCCGTGCGCGTGGAGGCATCGCCGGCCGCGGAATATGTGCCTGCCCACATTTGGCAAGACCTGCTGCTGATCAACGACCAGGATGAGGCGCAACGGCACACGGTTTACCTGCCGTTTGCCTTCGAATACGATTTGGCGGAGCAGGAGAGTTTCACGCTGTTGCTGGCGCACAACGGCCCGGAGTCCTGGCAGGCAGAAGCGGCGTGGCGACAGGACCACGAGGCGCCCCGGGCTGCCGGTGAGCAGGACCGCGTGCTCGCGCTCCCCCAAGGCCTGCGGCACCTCGCGATTTCTGCTCGGGCGTTTCTGGTTCAACGGCCCACGATGCTCTCGCTCGACAACACCACCGTGCTCGCCGGCTATCCCGACCTCGCTGACAGTGGCCGCGAAGCGATGATCGCACTGCCGGGCGTGCTGCTGGTCGCCGGCAGGTTCGAATCCGCCCGGCAAGTGTTTCGCCTGTTTCTCAAGCATGTGAATCAAGGGCTGATCCCCGGCCAATTTTCCCGGCGGCCGGCAAGCCCCACCTTTGACAGCCTGGATGCGACCTTGTGGATGTTCGTCGCGCTGTATGAATATTGGCAAGCCAGTGCTGATCTCGGTTTTCTCGAAGAAAACTACTCCCTGCTGCTGGAGATTCTCAATTGCCATTTGCGCAACAGTGCGCCCGGCGTGAAATGCGATCCGGCCACGGGTTTTCTCTATGCGCTCGATTCTCAACGCGTGATGACGTGGATGAATCGCCGCGTGGGTGAGTGGAGCGCGACGCCGCGGCCGGGTTTTGCCGTGGAAGTGCAGGCGCTGTGGTATCATGCGCTCTGCTTTATGGCGGAAGTCTCGCGCCTACTGGGCAAAGCGGCGGGCGAGCAAAAATGCCGTGAGCTGGCAACGCAGGTGGCCGCCAATCTCGTGGATCGCTTCTGGCATGCCGGGAAGAATTGCTGCTTCGATACGATACCGGAGTCTGGCGGGCGGGCGCGCCACCGGCTGCCGGCCGAAGGCGGTGATGCGGCTATCCGGCCGAATCAAGTGATTGCCGCGGGCTTGCCGTTCACGGCATTCGCCACCGCGCAAACCCGCGCCGTGGTCGAGCTCGCGCTCGCCCACCTGGTGACACCGTACGGCCTGCGCACGCTCGCGCCCGATCATCCGGCTTTCTGCGGCCGCTACGCCGGCGCGGAGAAACAACTCGCCAGCGCAGCGCACAACGGCACCGTGCATCCCTGGCTCATCGTGCCGTTTGTGAACGCCTATCTGCGCGTCTCTGATGATCGGGAATTCTTGCGCCGGGCATTCGCGCCCTTGTTTGCCGCGCAAGACTTGGCGTGCGACGGCTTTGTAGCGGAGATGTATGACGGCGAGGCGCCGCGCGCACCGCGCGGCGCACCGGCTTACGCCGCCAGCTCGGGCGCTGTGCTGCAGGCGTGGCATCTGTTGATGAAGTGACTGCCGTAACGCAGGCTTTCCGCCTGCCAACAAAGCGGGCAAGAGAGCTCGCAAGGCGCGAAGACGCAAAGGCGTGCACAGAAGAAATCTGACTTCAGTTTTGCATGAATGAAAGCAACAGATGATTTGGATGCCTTTGCGTGTCTGCGCGATTGTTTGCTCAAATCGAGAGAGTTGGAAGCTCTCAGAATTGTCATGAAACTCGCATAAATACAGGTCGAACTCGCACCCACCGAACAAGTCCCTGCTTTTTCGCAACGGCGCAAACTCGAAGAAGCCAAATCCCCTTCATTTGAAAAGAGTGGGGACTTTCGAAGCTTCGAACCAGCACCCCTCGCTACTTTTCTCAAGCGAACAAGGCCGCGGGCATAGGCGTCAAGCTAAAGAGGTCGGATAAACCGCAACGCAAAGACAATCGCCAACTGATAGAAATAACCCAGCAGATGAAGAGCTTTTGAGTGTCCGTCCAAAGGCATCACCGCCCGGGCGGTTTCTTCATTTCTGGGCAGACACTTCTTGTCAGTTGGGTTGTCTTTTTCGTTGGAGATTTTGTCTTGGATACGGTGAGCCAACCGCGGGAGGGAGAGCAAAGCCGGGCAGAATCACTCACGGCCGGATGACCGTGAACCGCACTTCGCCGAGACGGTTGCCGGGAATGCCATCCACCGTGAGAATGTATTCGCCGGTCTTCCACCATTCGTGATGGTAATAGCAAACGCGGTTGCCGTCGCTGGGACGGATGGGCAGATGGTGTTCGACTTCGTGAATCAGCCGAGCGTCATGGTAGAGGCGGAAGCGCACGGGCAGCGTGAGCGCGCCGTCTTGGGGATTGTCAAACGCGAGCCGGCAAACGAGGAAGGTGCCGGATTCCTCCAGCCGGAAAAAAGTGGCGCCGCGGCCGGAATCGAAATTCCGGCAATCGCGCGCTTTGGCTTCCTCCGCTTCCATGAACAAGTTGAGATTCACCAGGCGCAGGCGCTGTTGCTCCGGCGGCAGATCTTCGGCGGAGACATCGAGAATGCGGCCATTCTCTGCGCGCACACGCCGGCTCTCGAACACGCGCAAGCTCAACGTGTCGGAAACTTCGCCAATGCGAATGACATGACGGCCCGAGGTGATGTTTTCCAGGAGGATGGGGGTGGGGCCTTTCTCCAGGCTGTCGAGCCAAACAATTTGTCCAGGCGGATCACTGGTGGCAACCAGCGTGGCCGGCACGGGATTCAAGCGCACGATTTCGCGCTGGCGGTAGGGGCGGGTGCGGGGGCGTGGGCTGGCGCTGCGGATGTTGATCTCGAGCACGTGATCACTCACGATGCGCACCGGCTTGACGTGGGCGAAATAGCCTTCACGCTCGACGCGCAGGGTATAGATGCCGGGGGTATGCTGGCCGGCGGTGTTGACTGTGTCTTCATCCAGGTAAATGGCCATGCCCGGCTCGCGGCCGATGATGCGATAGAAGCCCGGCGCCTGCGAGTTTTGCGCCGGCGCCGGCACGGCCAGCAGCGCGGTCAAATACAAAACCCACAGCGGCGCGTACGGTCGCCCGGCACAGCGGCGTGTCGGCAGGCTCAGCATCGGCAGTTCGGCATGAAGGTTTTCGCGTGCAGTTCTTGAGAGCAGCACATTCAGATCCCGGCAAGAGATGGCGGCCATAAATATAGCCAAATTGCGGCGAATGTCAAGAATCAGCAGGGTTGCATTTGGAAACTTGCCTGCTTATATTTCGCTGCGTTTGCATGAAAGCAGGCGCCTCTGTGCGTACCCTCGGAAGTGTTCACCGACCAAGCGGTGGGAGAGTACTGCTGCTCATGATTCGTTATCATACGCTCAAGCAGTTCGCGTTGCGGTCGTGCTGCCTCAGCCTGGGACTGATCGGCTGCGGTGAAGCCCCGCGCGACAACCCGCTCGACCCACTTTCCCCGCAATACAACAATCGCGGCCACCTCCTGGTACACACGCAGACTTTCTACTCACCCAACCAGCCGCTCGCCGGCGTTGCCTTGCTGCTCGCGCCCGCCAACCTCGCCCAAACCACCGATGCCCAGGGGCGCTTCCTGTTTCGTGATCTGCCGGCGGATACCTATGTGGTCAAAGCCGCCAAACCGGGATTTGCCGCCGACTCCCAAGTCGTGGTCGTCGCGCCGCAGCGCACCAGCGAGATCTTCCTGCAGCTCGATGCGCTGCCGGTGTTCAAAAGTGTCGCAGTGCGCTCGGAAAACATCAGCGCCTGGATTCCGATCGTCGGCGAAACGCTGCAGCTCGTCGTCGAAGCCCAGGTGGAGGATGGCGACGGCCTCGATGACCTCCGCGAAATCAAACTCTACAGCCAGCGTTTCGGCTTTCTGCAAAACCTGCAGCGCAGCGGCTCGACCAATCGGTTCGTTGCCATCATCAAAGAAGAGACGCTGGCCACGGCCTCGCTGTTCGATCTGGTGGGCGAACGGCTGTGGCTGGAAGCCCGCGACCGCGCCGGCGCGCGAACCGTTTCCGATCCAGCTTATCTGATTCGCATCATCGAGCCGACGCCGCTGGTATCGGAGCCCAGCGGCTTGAAGGTCACCAGCCCCCGGCCTCGATTTCAGTGGGAGCGGCTGCGGCTGCCGTTCGAATACCGCTACCGCATCGACTTGTCGGTTTTCAACATCTCTTTTCCCCTGCCGGTGCCGCTGCGGCAGGTCGATGACATTTCTGCGGATTCTTCCGCATTTGTGTACGATTCTTCCCTGAGCAGTGGCGCTTATGTTTGGACGCTGAGCGTGGTCGATCGCTTCGGTAATCTCAGCCGGTCACGCGAGGCGGTTTTCGAAGTGAGATAACATCGGCTGCGAGCCGGCAGTGGCACACCGGCCCGCCAGCGAAAACCCCTGACCCATCGTGCGCAATGCCTGCCCTGGAGAACATCGATCGCTCGTCGCTGCTGGCGCTGGTTGAAATCAGCCGCGAGATCAATTCCATTCAGGACACCGACGAGCTGCTCAGCAAGATTCTGCAGATTGCCATGCAGACGCTGGCCGCGGAACGCGGCTTCATTCTGCTGCAGGCGCCGGAAACCGAAACCGGTTTCGTGGCGCGCGCCGCCCAAAACATTTCCCCGGAGGCGATCGCCGACATTGCCCACATTTCCAGCTCGGTGGTGCGGCACACGCTTTCCGGCGGCGAAGCGGTGATCTGGCACGACAGCGATTTGCCCGAAGGCCTGGCCAAGACCGAAAGCATCATCGCGCATCACATTCGCAGTGTGGCGTGCGTGCCGCTCCGCCTGAAGAGTCGCCTGGTGGGCGCAATCTATCTCGACAGCCGGCTGGCCTCCTCGGCATTCATTGAAACGTCGCTGCCGTTTCTCAATGCCTTCGCCAATCAGGCGGCGATCGCCATCGAGAATGCACGGCTCTATCAGAATCTGCGCGACGAGAACCGCCGCTGGCGCGCGGAAGTGCAATCGCGCCACCGCTTCTCCGAAATCATCGGCAAAAGCCCGGCGCTGCGCCGGGTGTTCGAAGTGATGGAGCGCGTGCTGGAGTCGCATGCTTCGGTGTTGATCGAAGGCGAAAGCGGCACCGGCAAGGAATTGGTGGCGCGCGCGATTCACTACAACGGCCCGCGCAGCGAACAGCCCTTCGTCGCGCTGTTTTGCGGCTCGCTGCCGGAAACGCTGCTCGAAAGCGAGCTGTTCGGCCACAAGAAAGGCGCCTTTACCGGCGCCCTCACTGACAAGCGCGGCCTGTTCGAAGTGGCGGACGGCGGCACGTTTTTTCTCGATGAGATCGGCGACTTGACCCCCACGATGCAGGCCAAGCTGCTGCGCGTGCTGCAGGAGGGCGAGATCAAGCGCGTGGGCGACACCCACATCCGGCGGGTGAATGTGCGCATTCTGTCCGCCACCAACAAAGTGCTCAAAGAGGAAGTCAAGGCCGGCCGCTTTCGCGAGGATTTGTATTACCGCCTGAACGTCATTAGCGTCACCATGCCGCCGTTGCGCGAACGCAAGGAAGACATTCCGCTGCTCGCCCATCATTTTCTGGACCGCTTCGCCAGAGAAAACGGCCGGCCGCTGAAGGGATTTTCCGAAAAGGCGATGGAGCAGCTCCGGCGCCATGACTGGCCCGGCAATGTGCGCGAGCTGGAGAACGCCATCGAGCGCGCCGCGGTGCTGGCGCGCGGCGAGTTGATCACCGAGCGCGAGTTGCCCTTTGCCAATGCCCCGGTGGAGACGGTGTGGGAAGACGGCCTCTCGCTCGCCGAACACGAGAAGCGCATCGTGATGAACGTCTTGCGCGCGCACGAAGGCCACATCACGCAGACGGCGGAGAAGCTGGGTGTGTCGCGGCGATGGCTGCACTACCGGCTGAAAGAATGGGGCTATGAGCAGGCAGATTGACAAGTACAGCCTGATCGCCGAGCTCAAACGCGGCCAGTCCGCCACCGTATATCGCGCCTATGAGGCCGCGCGCCAGCGGTTCGTGCTGCTCAAGGTGTTGCATGCCACCGAGGCCGGTGTGCGCGAGCGCTTTGCGCAGGAAGCGCAAATTCTGATGCGTCTCAAGCATCGCAACATCGTGCGGATTTACGAATGCGGGCAGGCGCAGGTGCCTCCCGGCCGGGTGCTGCCCTTTCTGGCGATGGAATTCATCGAAGGCGGCACGCTCGCCGATGTCATCGCCGGGCGCCGGCTGCCGGCGGAGTTGGTGATTCACATCACCGCGGAAATCGTGGCGGCGCTGCAGGCGGCGCATGAATGCCGCATCGTGCATCGCGATCTCAAACCGCAGAATCTTCTGGTCGATGCGGCCGGCCGCCTGAAGGTCACGGATTTCGGGCTGGCCGCGTTCCTGGGCGGCGAGACGCGCGGTGCGATCATCGGCACGCCGCAGTACATGTCGCCGGAGCAGGCGGCGGGCGAGGCCGCCACGCCGGCGAGCGACTACTTCAGTCTGGGCGTGATCATGTACGAAATGCTCGCGGGCGCCTCGCCGTTTGACAGCGAAACCATCAGCGCGCGGCTTTATCGCGTGCGGCATGAGAACCCGGCGCCCCTGGCCGCCGTGGTCCCGGAAATCGCGGCGCCGCTGGCGGGCCTGGTGCATCAGTTGTTGGAGAAAAATCCGCAACGCCGCATGCGCCAACCGGCGCAAATCATGCAGGCGCTCTCCGCCTGCGAGAAACATCTGGGGCGGCGGGCGCGGTCTGAGCATTTTTGCCAATTTCTCACGGACCCCGATCGCTATGCGCCGTTGAAGATCGCGCGCCGGCCGCTGACAACTGGCGGCCGATCGCGGCAATGGCGCACGCCAGTGATCATGGCCACCGTGCTTGCAATCGTGATCGCCGGCGGTGCCTGGCAGCTCACGCGATTTCACGCACCGCCGGAGGCCGCGCAGCAACGCAACGGTGCTTTGCCGCATGAATCGGCAGCAAAACCGGATTCGAGCCGGCCGGCGGATTCTCTCTCCACGCCGGCGGAAGTAGTGGCCGCCGCTGAGCGGCTGGAGCCCGAGCCGAACGTTGCGGCCGCGGCGACGCGACCGCCGCCGGAAAAATCAGAGGCGATTGCGGAACCGCCTCCGGCCGCGGCAACTCCGCTCAGCAACAGCGCGCCCGCGGCGGTGAGCAGCATTCGCATCACCTGCCTGCCGTTTGCCCATGCGATTTTGGACGGCGACACACTGGGCACGGTGGATATGCTGCCGGCTTTGTTTCAAACGCAGAGCGGAGAGCGCCTGCTGACGCTGGCCAATCCGCGCTTTCCGCTGTTCTCCCGCCGGTTGCAGCTGGCGGCCGCGGAGACACTCGATTTGCAGTTGTCGCTGTGGGAGACGGTCGCGCGCTTGACGCTGCACGTCAAGCCGTGGGCCGAGGTGTTCATCGACGACGTCAGCTACGGCAAGACACCGCTGGACGAAATCATTCTGGCGCCCGGCGTGCATCAACTCCGGCTGGAGCATCCGGAGCGCGAGCGCTTCGTGACCACGCGTGAGTTTGCCGCGGGCCAGCGTGAAACGTTGTCGATCGAGTTGCAGGCGAAGGATTGAGGGTATAACAACGCATTGGTTGTCGGCGCGACCGGTTTCGCGAAGGCCGGTTGGGCCGGGCAGCCATTTGCCGGCCTGGTTTTGACTATTGCGCCGGGCCAGGGCAAACCATTTTGCCAGGCCACCGTCAGACCGTGATATTGATCTGCGAAGAGAGACGCATGGAGATGAAAAGGTCAACAAAATTGCTTTGGGGGTGGCTGCTCCTGGCGTCGCCGATGGTCACGGCGCAGACTTGGGCAACGCATGAGCCTATGCTGACGCCGCGCTACGGCATCACGGCCGTGTATTGGAACAATCAAATCGTGGTGATGGGCGGCCGCGATGCCAATGATTCGCTATTGGCGCTGGTGGAAAGTTTCGATTTCTTCAGCGGCTTGTGGTCCCGTTTTCCGGCGGATTTGCGCGAGCCGCGTTTCAATGCCGCGGCGGTCGTCTACCGCGGCCGCATGCACGTCGTGGGCGGCTGTGGCGACAGCGCGCAGGCGCTGAAGACCGCGGAATTCTACAACGAACAAACCCAGCAATGGGAGCAAACCCCGGCGCTCGCCGTGGCGCGCGAGGGCGCGGCGGTGGCGGTGATCAACGACACGCTGTTCGCCATCGGCGGTTATGACGGCGCCGGCCCGCTCAAGAGCATCGAGTACTATCGCCCCACTTTCGACCGCTGGCAAACCAGCCGCTGGGAGCTTTCGGCCCCGCGCGGCTGGCTCGCAGCGACGACGCTGCGCGATTCGATCTTCACCGTGGGCGGATTGCTGCTGGCCCCCGTGGGAATTCTGGAGCGCTACCATGTTTCGGACGGCAGCCGCCGGCGGGCTGACATGCCCACCCCGCGCGGCCGCATGGCAGCGGTGAATTTCGAAAACGAGTTGTGGACCATCGGCGGCGTGTCGCAACACGGCGCCGCGGAAACCGTCGAGCTATACGAGTATCGCACCAACGAATGGCGCACCGGCCCCGCGCTGACGCAACCGCGGGAGCTGCATGCGGCGGTGGTGGTTTTTGATCGAATCTACGTCTTCGGCGGCCGCGATGCCGAGGGCAAGGTGCTGGCGTCCACAGAAACGTTTCAGGCTGCGACCGCGGTGGCGGAACCCCGGAGACGCCTGCCGGACGCGCCGGTTTTGCTGAGCTATCCCAATCCCTTTGCGGCCTCCGTCAAGATCGCGCTGCTGGCTGCCGAGTTCAAAACCGCAACCGCCACCGTGGTTGTGCATGATTTGCTGGGCGCAACCGTACTTCGCCGCCAAATGGCTGTCGGCACCAGCGGGCTGGAATTGGTGTGGGATGGCAGAGATCAAGCCGGCCGCCCGGTGCACGATGGCCTGTATTTCATCACCATCAAAGCCGGCGACGCCGTTTTCCGGCACAAGCTCGTAAAGCTCAGCCGATAAACGTTGAATCTCGGGAGGGAGCGATGATCTTGCCCCGCCGTAGCGCAGTCAGGTTGTTGCTCGCTGCTGCCCTGGCCCTCAGTTTCAACTGCAGCGAGAATCCGTTTGGCGGCGATGACAAGATCAACGACCGGCGCCAGGTTCGGGGCCATGTGGCGTTCAGCAACGGGGCCGCTGCTGCCGGTGTGTTTGTCTGGCTGGATCGCCATGATCTCAGCGCGCGCACCGCAGATGACGGCAGCTTTGTTCTGGCGCTGCCGCCTTTGCAGAACCAGCAGGGCGTGGTGGCAGAGGGCACTCTTTATTTCTATCTCGCCAACTACAAGCTGGCCACGGCCCAAGTCAAAATCACGGAGGGTCAGTTCGCTTTTGGGCAGGCGGGGATTGACGCTGAAGGCCGGGTGCGCGGCCCCATCATCATGGCGCGGGCGGTGGATATCGTCACCCAGGTGACGCCACCGGCGTGGCCCGCTGACCAGGATTCCCTGAAGATCACCGTCCGGCTGGTGGCGGATGACGGCTGTGTGTTGGTTTACAATCCGCTGCTCGATTCCGTGCCGCGCGACGGCGTTGACTTTGCGCCGCTGGGTGCAGCATTGCTTCATCACACTGAAACCGGCCAGGTGTTCACGCTGCGAACCTCCGCCACCGGTAACGGCACCGAGCGCTTGCAATCATGCGCAGAGCAGGCCATTCACAGGAAACTCATGGCCGCGGGACCACAGTTGCGGCCTCTCCCCGCCGGCAAGTATGAGGTGATTCCCTACCTCTGGCTGGAGCCGGAGGGCACGCCCCCAGCACTGCTGGCCCATCTCGGAGCAGAGGTGAATGAACTGGGAGGAAACTATCTCAAGAAGCCAATGCACCGGCAGCCAGCGATTTTCGAAATCAGGCAGCAGCCGCAACCCGCGCCGGAGCTGGGAGCCGCGCGCGACTGAGCCAGATGAACCAGAGGCCTCCTTTGCCATGAAGACCACACCGCTCATCATTGCAATATTGCTGACGCTGCTCGCCCCGCTGGCGGCGCAGGAGACTCTGCCGCAGGTCGCCGATATTCAGCGTGCCTATGACAGCCTCAAATTCGAAGAGGCCGAGGCGCTCGCCAATCAAGCACTGGCGCACGCGGAAGCGTATTCGCCTGCCGATCTGGTGCAGATTCATCTCCTCGCGGCGTATCTGGGATTTGCGCAAAAGCGCAGCGCAGCGGCGCGGCAGCATTTTGAAAGCGCACTGTCGTTGCAGCCCAGCCTCACACTCGACAGCCTGCTGGTTTCGCCGCGTATCGTGCGGCTGTTCGAGCAGGTGAAGAATGAATATCGCGTGGGGATCGTCAGCGGCGCGCCCACAGTCAAGTACATCGTCGTGAAAGACCAGCGCCTCGCCGGCCTGCGGCGTTCGCTGGTGCTGCCCGGTTGGGGGCAACGCCATTTACGCCGCCCGGCAGCGGGCTGGATTTACACCACCGGGTTTTTGATGGCATTGGGCGCCGGTCTCGGCCTGCAGGTGTTGCAGGAGCAGGCGCATGATCGCTATCGCAGCGCCACCGCTCCGGCTGACATCGCGGAAGCCTACGATCGCTTCAATCGGCGCTACCGGCTGCGCAATGCTGCCTTTGCCTCGGCTGCCGGCATTTATGCCGTGAATGTTCTCGACGTTTTGCTCGTGTCGTCCCTCCCGCCCGCCGTTGCCGTTTCGTCCGAGGGGGTGAATTCCCTCAAGTTTTCCTTGCAAGTGCCGCTTCCCGCATTGCATTGAGGGCTGTGCAAATTCACATTCCACGCGCGGCAAGATTTTGCATGAATTTGATTCACCATCTCATGCAGATGTGTTTGCGGCCTCTCTGGCCTTGCAAAAATTCTTGAATATTCAAGTATTTATTCATCCATCTTCTCGCCACCCAAAATCCCTGCTCCGCGCGCCGTTGAGCCAAGCGCACTGGTATGTTCTTTGCTTAACCTCCATCAACCTCAAGACAATCCTAAATAAGAGTTTGTGCCATTAACGATTGGCCGCGGCCAGCGTAATGACCAAGCCCTGCGTCGTCTCTCTTTTGCGATTTGGTTGATTCAACCCTCCCCCGCCAGAGACGGCAATCTCACTGCTGAGCGCCATTCCCGATTTCACACCGAGTTGCTTCTACCGCGACGCGTTTGCGTTCGCGCATTCCCATCAACTTAAGGAGAGGAGTAAACATGAGTAAACTCTACCGGTGCCGAGGCCTGGTCCTCCCAATCCTCCTGCTGCTGAGCGCGGGTGCGCTGGGGCAGGAGACGACTGTGACGGGCCGGGTCGTGCAACTGGAAACCGGCGAAGCGCTGCCCGGTGCCACCATTAAAGTGAAGGGCACGACGATGGGGGCCGCGGCTAATACCGAAGGCCGCTTCACCGTCACGCTGCCCAACCAGCCGCATAGCACGCTGGTGGTGTCGTTTCTGGGTTTCAAGACCAGGGAGTTGTCGGTCTCGCCCGGAGCTGATGTCACCATCGCGTTGGAAGAGGACGTGCTGAAGCTGTCGGAAGTCGTGGTGACCGGTCTGGCCTCTTCGGTCGCAAAACGGAATCTCGCCAATGCCGTGTCGACGGTTTCCGCGCAGGAGCTGGTGGCTGCGCCGAGCCAGACGCTCGACCGCGCATTGACCGGGAAATTCGCCGGCGTCAACGTGAGCCAGAACACCGGTGCGCCGGGCGGCGGCATCAACGTCGATTTGCGCGGCACTTCGACCATCGAGGGCGTGACGCAGCCGCTGTACGTCGTGGATGGCGTGATCATCAACAATGCCGCCAATCAATCGGGCATTGACCTGGTCACGGCGGCGACCGGTGCCGGCAGCGCCAATCCCCAGGGCCAGCCCACCAATCGAGTTGCCGATCTCAATCCCAATGAAATCGAAACCATCGAAGTGTTGAAAGGCTCGAGCGCGGCGGCGATCTACGGCGCCAAGGCTTCCAACGGCGTGGTGATTATCACCACCAAGCAAGGCACGCCGGGCAAAACCCGCATCGATGTCTCGCAGCAGATCGGTTTCAACAGTTTGCTGAAGAAGATCGGCTCGCGCCGTTTCACCGCGGAGACGGCGGAGGAATCCTACGGCGCCGTTGGCCGCCAGATTTTCGAGCAAAGCGGCGGGCAGTTCATCGATTATGAGGAGGTGCTGTACGGCGAGGAGGGCTTCCTGAACGAGACCTCGGTGAGCGCCCGCGGCGGCAGCGATCGTACGCAGTTTTATCTCTCCGGCCTGCTGCGCGATGAAGACGGCATCATCAAGAACACCGGCTACCAGAAATATGGCGGCCGTCTCAACCTCAACCACAAAATCAGCAACCGCGTGAAAGTCGATGCCTTCTTGAATTTCGTGCGGTCGGAATCCAATCGCGGCATCACCGGCAACGACAACACCAATACCACCTTCGGCTTTTCGCTGGGCTTCACCCCGAGCTTCTATGACATCCGGCCGCGCAACGGGGCGTATCCCGATCATCGCTTCAACCCCTCGAACCCGCTGCACACCCGGGATTTGTTGATCAACAACGAGTTGGTCAGCCGCACGCTCGGCTCCGTGCGGCTGCATTGGAACCTGCTGGTGCAGTCCAAGCAAAGCCTGGATTTCATCGTACAATCCGGCGTGGATTTCTATTCCCAGGAAAACAAAGTGGTTTCCCCGCCCGAACTGCAATACGAGCGCAGCGCCAGCCTGCCGGGCACTTCGCTGTTGGGCGAAAGCGAGAGCCTGAATTCCAATCTCTACTTCAACCTTGCGCATACCCTGGCGATGGGCAACAACACCACCTTCAACACCTCCGCCGGCGTGCAGTTCGAGAATGCCAATTTGAACAACATTCTCAACGAGGCGCACGGCTTGATCGTGACGCAGACCAACGTCGATCAAGCGGCCAGCATCAATGCCTATCAAAACCGCGTGATCTCGCGTGAGCGCGGCTTCTATGCGCAGGAGGAAATCAATCTCAATGACCGCATTTTGCTCACCGCGGGCGTGCGCGGCGATGCCAGCAGTTCCAATGGCGACACCGGCAAATACTTCTTCTATCCCAAAGCCGCGGCCTCGATTCGCTTGAGCCAGTACGGCGTATTGTCGGGCCTGGCGAGTGAGTTGAAACTGCGTGGCGCTTATGGTGAAACCGGCAACCTGCCCATTCCCAATGCCAAATTCACCTCGCTGCTGCCCACCAACATCGGCGGCCGCGCCGGGCTGCTGCCGGCGACGCGCCAGGGCAACCCCGACCTCCGGCCCGAGCGCACCAAAGAGCTGGAAGCCGGGTTCGACGCGGCATTGCTGAATGAGCATCTTTCGCTGAATTTCACCTACTATCGCCAGAACATCAGCGATCTGCTGCTGTTCCCCACGCTGCCGCCCTCCTCCGGCTTCATCGACAAGGTGGTCAACGGCGGCAAAATGCGGACGCATGGCGTCGAGGCGACGCTCGGTGTGACGCCGGTGCGCAGCCGCGGCTTCACCTGGACGGCGAATCTCAACTTCTACAAAACCTCCTCCGAAATTACCCAGCTCGAGGTGCCGGCCTTCAACAAAGGCGGCTTTGCGCCCTTCCTGGGCACGTTCCGCATTCAGGAAGGCTGGTCGCCCACTACCATCGTCGGCGCCGATGTTGACGCGCAGGGCAATCCCATTCCGCTGGGTGATGAAACGCCCGACTTTCAAATGTCCCTCAACAATCGCCTCAACTTCAAAGATTTCGAGTTGAGCTTCTTGTGGGATTGGAAGAAGGGCGGCGACGTCATCAACCTCGGTGCGTTGATCACGGACTTCGGCGGCACCACCGAAAACTTCGATGCCATCAAGATCGTGCAGCCGGACGGCAGCGTGGCCACCGCGCGCATTCTGGCATTCGTGCGCCGCACCGGCACCAGCGCCTTCATCGAAGACGGCAGCTACTTCAAGCTGCGCGAAGTCAGCCTGAGCTACAACGTGCCGCGCAGCGCGGTGCACCGCCTGTTGGGCGGGCAATTGAGCTACCTCAAGCTCGGCGTGTCGGGCCGCAATCTCTTGATGATCGCCGACTACACCGGTTATGACCCGGAAGTCAGCCAGTTCGGCAACGTCTCGATCGGACGCTCGGTGGATACCATTCCGTATCCCTCGTCACGATCGCTGTATTTCAACGTTGCGTTTGGCTTATAATTTCGAAGGAGAACCGATTATGATGAAGAGAAGAAAAACCGGCGGGCGCGCTCTCGCCCTCGCGTTGCTGGGCGCCACGCTGCTGCTGTGGGGCTGCGAGAGCCTGGATTTCTCCAACCCCAACGCCCCGATCGTGGACGATGTGACGATCCAGAGCTTGGTGACCGGCGTCGAGGCCGGCATGCGGGTGGATTTGGCGATTTACCTCCGCGTTGTCGGCCTGCTGGGCCGTGAGATCTACTATTTCGAGCCGGCCGATCCGCGTTATACCGGCGAAATTCTTTTCGGCAATCCCGATCCCGGCGGCTTTTTGGTGAACCGGCCGTGGTCCGCACGCTATCGCACCATCGCCAATTGCCGTTTTCTGCTCGATCGCAATGCCGGGCCCGCGGTGGACGGCTTTGCCAAGACCATGTTGGCGTACCAGCTTTTGCTCAACGCCAATTATACCGACGGCAGGATCAAGCTCGATTTCTCCGGCAACCTGGCCGCAAGTTTAACCACCCGCGATCAGGCGCTGGAGGCCATTCACAATCTGCTCAATGACGGCTACAACGATCTGCAAGCCGCCGGCGCGGCCTTTCCGTTCCAGCTCTCGGAAGGCTTCACGGGCTTCGATACGCCGCCGCAATTCGCCAAATTCAATCGCGCGCTGAGCGCGCGGGTGATGGCGTATCGCGGCGACTTCAACCAGGTGTTGCAGGCACTGGCCGCCTCGTTCATCGATGCGGCCGCCGCGATGGATTTGGGCGTCTATCATGTCTACGGCTCCGGACTGGGCGATCAAACCAACGAGATCTTCGAGAACCCGGCAGCGACTTTTGTCAAGCTGATGGGGCATCCCAGTTTGAAAACCGACGCCGAGGCGAATGACCAGCGCTTCGTGACCAAGCTGTTCGTCCGTCCGGCTGCCACCACGTTCGACAATTTGACCACGGATCTGGGCGTCACCATCGCTGCCAGCTCGACCGACCGGCTGCCCATCATTCGCAATGAAGAATTGCTGTTGTTGCGTGCCGAAGCCAATCTCGCGCTCAACAACCTCGGGCAGGCACAGACTGACCTCAACGTGGTGCGTGCCGCTGCCGGTCTGCCCGCAGTGAATCTCACTGACGCCGCGGCCTTGACGAATCAACTGGTTCGGGAACGGCGCTATTCGTTGTTCATGGAAGGACATCGCTGGGTGGATGCGAGAAGGTGGGGTCGCCTGGCCGAGTTGCCGGTCGATCGCGCCAGCGATCGGGTGATTGGCGCAATGCCCACGCCCACCACTGAATCACCGTAATCACCGCGGCCATGCCGGATTCAGCTGACTGCAATCCACCAGCATGCGCGCCAGAGGCGCTGCCCATGCTGGTGGATTTTTTTTGGTGTCCGTCCCAAAACACCACCGCCCGGGCGCTTCGTCATGCGCAAGAGTGAGTTCTGTTTGACTTGTGCACGCTGCGAGGCCAAGCGCCCGGGCGGTTTCTTCATTTCTGGACAGATGCTATTTGGCCAGCAGCAATTTGCTCTCGGCCACTGCCTGTGCGGTTTCAACGCGGGAGAGATAAAGACCGCTGGCAGCCCGGCCGCCGCCCTCGACCGTGCCGTCCCATCTCGCCTGATGCGTGCCCGCGGGCAACGCCTCCGCCACCAGCGTGCGCACGAGCTGGCCGGCGAGGTTGAAAATCTGCAGTTTGACCGGACCGGCCTGCGGCAGGGTAAAAGTGATGGTGGTGCTCGGATTGAAAGGATTGGGATGATTGGCGAGCTGCAAAGTGTGCGGCAGGGGGGCGGAATCGTGCTGCTCCACTGCGGTGGCGCCGCTGAGTGCAACGGTATAGATCCCCTCGCCGCCGGGATTGTCGGAGAAGGCAATCGTGCCATGGGCGCCGGTGCTGCCGCTTGCCACCAGCGTGCCGCCGCGCTTGACCGTGTAATTGCGGTTCGACTTCAGCTCGGTGAGCAGATGCTTCACCGTCTTGTTGCTCTTGCAGGAGTAGCTGAAATTGCCGAGCCGCGTTTCGTTGCGGCTGAAAATCACGGCGCGCTCGCCCTCCAGCAACACACCGGCGTAGCTATCTCCGGAGATGTTTTCGACCGCGGCTGGCGCGCCCATGGTGTTGGCGTCGCCGAGCTGCATGACGGTGAGGAACAATCCCTGCGCCGAGCGGATCTGCAAGGTGTGATCGCTGAGCAGATAGCCGGCCAGCTCGGTGAAGGAGGACGCGCTATAATCGAGACGCGAGCCGTCGGCCCACACCCATTCATAGCCGCTGCCGCCGAACTT
This sequence comes from bacterium, assembly GCA_023150945.1. Taxonomy (NCBI): domain Bacteria; species bacterium. Next base: position 35,411 of record JAKLJX010000027.1, read on the forward strand.
GTGGACCGCGGCCTGGGTGGGAAGAACCGAAGTGAGGTACATCTGCCCGTGCGACTTGTCGATGCGGTTGGTCACTTTGAACGTGCGGCCGCTGCCCGTCCAGTGGCCGCTGCCCGCGCTTTGCCAACTGCCCTCCACCGCCGCCACATCGCCCACAGTGTGCAGCACAAAGTACTTTTCCTGCGCCGACTGCACGCGATCCATCACCACCACAAACTCATGGTTCACCGGGCCGCGCAGATACACCACCGCGCGCCGCGCCAGGCTGGCCTTGCTGCCGCCCTTGTAGCTGCGTGTGTAGTTGTAATTGACGTAGTCATGCAGGCCGGGAACATACTCGCGCGCCTCCACCGTGCCGATGTGCGTGTTGGCGCCCTCGACAAAATCTGTCGGCGTGTCGTGCCCGTCGTTGATCGTGCCCATCTCCGGGCTGAGCGCGCGGTCGCCCGCAAGACCCAGGACGTTGTTGAGCGCCAGGCCCTTCCCGTCACTTTGCACGCGCGGAATGCCGTCGCCGGCGTTCTTGGTATTGGCCGCGCTCACCGCCAGCGAACCGAAACGGTGAATGTTGAGCGCACCCATGTCTTCTTCATTGTGGCCGTTGGCATACCAAAACTTCGGGCTGTAGAACTGGACGAGCGTGGCGTCGTTGGCGCCATGATCCGAACGCATGGCGTGGCCCTGCCCGAGATGCACGCTCAGCGGAATGCCGGCTTCTTCCGGCGACTTCTTGGCGACGTGCCGCGTGCCGAACACGAATTTGTAGAAGAAATCGAAAAGATGGCTGTCGTAGTACTCGTACTGATTGACGTCAAGGCCGTACGGACTTTTTTCGCAGAACCAGGCGGCAAAACCGGCGAGATTGGGATCGGCCTGTTGCAGCATGGCCGCCGTGATGTTCATCACCATCGAAGTGGAAGAACTGCGAAACGCCATCACCGTGCTGGTGTTTTGCTGGCTGAAATAGTACTCGCCCTGATAGGGCATCGGCATCATGTGATAGTAGAGATAGTAGGGCGCATAATGCAGCCAGGCGTTGGTGGCGAAGTAATTTTCTCCCATCGCGCTGCCGGCAGCGGCGGCCAGCAACATGATGCCGACGTAGCCATCCATGCTGTAAGAGTCCCCCTCGACCCAGTCGCTCGAGCCTTCGAACAGACGCTCGGCCACGCCCAACTGGCGCTGGAGAAAAACATCTTGAAACGAGTCCATCATCGCCTGCGCTTTGGCAGTGTAGCTGGCGCCCAAGTCGGTGTCACCATAGAAGCTCAGAGCGCCGGCATAGACGTGCACGTTGGCGGCATAGTGATTCTCGAGCTTGACCTTCTCGGAATTGTAACGATTGTTCCACAAGGTGATCAAACGATCGGCGAGCTGTTGCCGCTGCTCCAGGCTCGCCAGCCCGAAGGTCCAGTCATAGACCACCTGCAAAGCCAGGCTTGCCAGGCCGCCTTCCGAAGTGGTGAGATTCTTGGAGCCATGATGTGCCTCGCTCCAATCATTCGGCAGCCGTTGCGCGATATATAACCCCAGACTGATTGCCTTTTGGCCGTAGTCGTTCCGGCCATGTCCGGCAGTGATGCCGGGCACGGTTGCCGGATCGATGCGAGAGAGCAGGGCAAACGAGCGCGCCGCGCCGAACAGCTCGTTCCACTCCGTCAGCGTGCCGCTGCCGGGCGCGACGCTGTAGAACTGGTCCATCGCGTTCACGAACTGCTGAAAATCGCTTTTGTAGTAGCTCTGAATGCGGCTGCGCATCGCCTGCACGCCCTCCGCCGTAACAAACAGCCGCGGATGCTCCTTGCGAGCCAGCGGCGAGTTCGCCGGCGCAGTGAAAGGCGCTGCTTGCAAACCGGCGGCAACCAGTGAAACAGCCATGACCGTCCATAATCTCTTCATGGGATCCTCCAGAAACATCAATGTTGAAATTCGATTCCGTAGCCGGCAGCCAGCGACGATTCCGTATTTGTGTCACGCTAATTCATTGCGGCATCGCGAGTAAGCTCGCCGCCCGGCTGCGGCACATGGCATGGAGTTGAATGCTGGCAGGATGGTCTTGCAAATAGCGTGTCAGACCCAGGGCCGGTCGCGGCAATGGCAGAATTTGCAGCAGAGAAGGCAGGAATTTAACTCACGTCAAGGGGGAAGCACTGGTACAATTCAGGGTAACAAAGCACCAGGTTTTGCCGGCTGGCGCACCGCCACCAGATCCGAAAAGATGGTGTCGAATTCGTCGATGCGGTTTGCCCAGGTGAATTTTTCCATGGCCGCGGCCAATTCGCGGCGCACATGATCGAGATTACGGTATTCGCGCAACAAGTGGCGGAGCTTGTGATCCATTTCTGCCGGAGACTCATAGAGAAATTGGGCGTGGAATTTCGAGGGCAAAATTTCCGGGTAGCTCAGCCGGTCGGGCAGCAGCGGCAGCACATGGCAATACATCGCTTCGGTCACCGAGAAACCGAAATTCTCCTGAATGGCGGTCGACACGACGATATCCGAGCGCGACAGGAAATGGATGTAGTCTTCCACACTCTCGACAAAGCCATAGCGCAAAATTCGTTCGCCCAGCCGTTCCCGTGCAATGATGAACTCCTGCGGGTGCACTTGAAAATTCTCGCCCAGAATGATCAGGCGGAAATCGCAACCTTCCTGCGCCAGGCGGTACAGGGCATTGAAGAAGACCGCCGGCTGCTTGTCGAATTCCCAGCGATGATTCCACAAGATGATGGGCACGGGATTCATGGGAATGTTGGAGCGGGGGAAGTCGGAGAGGTTCAGCCCCATGTACACCACCCGCGATTTGGCGGCGATCAGGTTGCGGGCATGCTCCGGCACGAATTCCGGAATGGTGAGCACGAGCTGGCGCAGCGCCTGATCGAACTCCCGCAAATGATAATGGGAATTGAACAGGCATAAATCCGCGGCGAGCGCCGACACGAGATTCACGAGGCCCAAATCGACTTCCGGTTTTTCGCCTTCCGGGGTGGGATAGGTGATTTGATTTTCGTGCAGAAACAGAATCGCCGGGCAGCGATAGCCGGTGAGCGCCTTTAGTTCCGCGAGATTGATCAAGTCCGTCGCCACGATGAGATCGCAAGCGCGCAGCGCCTCGCCGCAGGTTTCCGCAACGTAAAGCGCGGAGGTGCGCATACGCCACTTCCAGAAGCGGGCGGGAAAGGTGACGGGGATGATTCTGTGCCGGCTGTATTGCATCAATCCGTCGAGAAAGGCCTTGTGCGACCCGCCGTAGAACGATTCAATGAAAACGATATTCACGCGTGCGTGCTCCGCCGTTGAGGAATGAGGCCGTCAGCGGATGATCCGCTCGTGTCCGGCATAAATGACCGCCTGCTCGCCGCGCACGAAGCCGGCCAGCGCCATGCCCGCGGCGCCGGCCAGTTCCACCGCCAGGGAAGAGGCGGCGCTGATCGCCGCCACCAAAGAAATGCCCGCCAACAGCGCTTTTTGCGCCATTTCAAAACTCAGCCGGCCGCTCACCAAAAGTCCGAAATCGGTGAGTGGATAAAACCCCTGCTGCAGGGCCCAGCCCAACGCTTTGTCCACCGCGTTGTGACGGCCGATATCCTCACACACTTTCACCAGCTCACCGGCGTCGGAAAACAAAGCGGCGGCATGCAAGCCGCCCGTGCGGGCAAAATGCGATTGCGCCGCGGCGAGCTTTTCCGGCAGTTGATTGAGCGCCGCTGCCGTGAGGGTGAAATGGCGCTGCAAACTGGGCGCCTGCAAAAAAATGCGCTCGAGCGAGGCCCGGCCGCAAATGCCGCAGCTCGAGGTGGCATAGAGGCGGCGTTGCGCCGCCGCAACCGTTGCGGCGGGCAGGGAGGCCAGCATGCAAACCACAACGTTGGGAATCGGCAGGCCGAATTCGTCGCGCGCCCAATCGATGCCGGGCAGCGGCACGAGGCGGCCGTCGGCGCCGGTGAGCAGACCTTCCGTGAGCAGAAAGCCGCAGGCGAGATTGAAATCATCGCCGGGCGTACGCATCACCACGGCCAGCGGCTGTTCATTCAAGCGGATCTCCAGCGGCTCTTCGACCGCGAGCAAGTCGCTTGTCGCATGCAGCGTCCCGCGGCTGAGACGATGAACCGAAAATGCTTTGATGGCTTCTGTCATGATGGATGCCGCTCAACTCTGTGCCGGCGTCGCGCGATACTCGTGGCGGACCGGCAAAGGCGGTGACACCAGCCGCAACAACGCCTGCAGCACTTGTTCCGGTCCGACATTGGCGCATTCTCCGCTGTGACCGCGCAGCGCGATGAACTTCTCGCCTTTCGGTTTCCAAAAGGTGGGATCGGTCGGCCCGAAGATCGCCACCAGCGGCACACCCACCGCCGCGCCGGCGTGCATGACACCGGTGTCGTTGCACACGTAGCCGTCGGCAGCCGCGAGCAGCGCAGCCAACTGCCGCAGCGCGACATTTGTCACCACGGTCGGCGAAAACGAAAGCTGGCGCAGGAAGGCCGCGCCCAATTCGGTTTCCTGCGGCCCCCAGGCGGCCAGCACCCGCACGCGATATTCACGATGCAGCGCATTGGCCAGGGCCGCAAAATTCTCCGGCGGCCAGCGGTTGTCGCGCTTGCCGGCGCCGAGATGCAGCGCCACCACGCGGTCAGTTGGAGAAATCTCGTGCTGCGCCAGGAAGTCGGCTGCGGAGGCGCGATCCGCCGGCGTGAGCGTCATCACTTCGCTGTGATCGGCGGTGTCGATGCCGAGCATCCGCACGATATCGAGATTGCGATCGGTTTGATGGCGCTGCTCGCCGGCCGAGGGCGCGCTGAGATGGTAGAAAAAGTTGCGGGAACAGCCGGGAAACACGCGCTCCTCGCTGCCCAGGCAGTAGCGCGCGCGGCTGAGGCGGGCCATCACATCGCTGGTGAGCGAATGGGAAACTGTGTTCAAGACGATCGCCAGATCCCACCCTTGCCGAAGCTGGCGCCAGAGCCGCCAGAAGCGGGCCGGGGTCCAATTCCATCCGTGTTCTTCGAACACCAGCACTTCATCGAGATATTGATTGTGGCGGGCGACTTCGGCGGTGTAGCGGCGCACCAGCGCGCCGAGATGCGCCTGCGGAAAATGTTCGCGCAGCGCGCGCAACACCGGCGTCGCCAGCAAAAAATCGCCGAGATAATCGTGTTGCCGAATCACCAGGATGCGGCGAATTGCGGCAAGCTCAACCCGGGATGGTGCCAGCGCCTCGACTGCCAGCCACTTTTCCAGCAACGCCAGGCCACGGCGTTTGAAGAATTGTTCGAAGCGATTCCACCAATGCACGAATGGATTCTCCCAGATACCTTTCAGTGACGTCAAGTTATCTCAGGTGCCGGCCTGATAAACGTTGGCAGTGAAATCTTCTGGTCAACAGCAAAACATTTCCAGCCGATAGACACGCCCCCAACTGGTCAAAAGCCATTTCATGACCGCGTTTTGCGCTGCGCTTCCCGCGCAAACAGCTCTTCCAGCTTTTGCAGCATGGCGGCGTGCGTGAACTTCTCGGCCACGCGCTGCTGCGCTGCTGCGCCCAAAGCGCGGCGCCGGCCCTCATTCTGCAATAATTCGCAGGCACGTGCGGCCAGCGCCTCCGCCTCGCCCGGCGGAATGAGAAAACCGGTGCGGCCGTGCTCGACAATCTCGGGCATGCTGCTGAGGTTGGTGGTGATCACCGGCTTGCCCGCGGCCATGGCTTCGATCAACACCAAGCCGAAGCCCTCCCAAAACGAGGGCAGCGCCAGCACATCAATCGCCGCCATCACCGCCGGAATGTCGTCAACGAATCCAGCCAAGTGCAGATGATTTTGCCAGCCCTGCTGCTGAATTTGATTCTCGATCATTGCGCGCAGCGGGCCTTCACCAACCAGCACCAGCCGCGCCGCGGGCACCTGCGGCAGGATCTTCGCGAACGCCGCGAGCAACACGGCAATGCCCTTGCGTTCATCCAACTGCCCGACGAAGCCGAGCACGGGCGCGCCGGCGGGGAGGTTCCATTTTTGCCGCAGCTCGGTGCCGTCGGCCGCGGCAAATTCCGCGGGATCGATGCCGTTGTAAATCACACTGATGCGATCCGCCGCCAGCCAGGGCGCATTGTGCAAGAGTGCGGCTTTGGTGGCTTGTGAATTCGCGAGCAGATGGGTGGCCAGCACGTTGTAGGCGAAGCGATAGCGCCAGCGATTCTTGAGCGGATAGTCGATGCCGCGCCGCGGAATGATCGCGGGCACGCCGGTGAGCCGCGCGGCCAATCCGCCCAGACGCAGCTCCTTGTCCATGTTGGTCAGCACCACGTCGCAGTGGTGCCGTTTCATCCAGCGCGCCAATTGCCAGATCTGCAGCGGATCGAAGTCACTGCGGAATGACAGCAGCTTGAGCGGAATCCCCTGTTCCGCGGCGCGCGCCGCCAGCGCGGTGGCGGGCCGGCAACACAGCCACACGTGATGGCCGCGAGCCTGCAGGGCTTGCAGCGTGCGCAGCATCCACACTTCGCCGCCGCCAAACATGCGAATGCTATTGATGAACAGGATGCGCATGCCGCTGCTCGTGCAGGAGATCGTGAACATGCCGGACGACTTGTTCCGCGCCATGATGGGCCACCGCCCACGCGCGGCCGCGGCGGCCGAGACGCACGCGCTCCCCGGGGTGCCGGCAAAGCCAGCGCAATTTGTCAAGGAGGTTCTGCGCCGTAATTTCGACGAAGCCATGATCGGGATAGCGCGCGCTGAATCCCGGCATCAAACTGGTGCAGGTGCTGAGGCCGAGCGCCAGCGCTTCGATCGCATTGACGCCATAGCCCAGCTCACCGAGATTGTCGATGAAAATGTCGCATTCCGCCTTGCGCCGCATGGCTTCGGCATGCGGCACGCCCTCGATCAACTCCAGGCGAAGGGGAAATTCATGGGCCAGGCTTTGCACGGCGGCGATGATCAACTCGCTGCCTTTGGCGCGGCGATTGGTGGGCGCATGGCCGATGACCAGCGGGCCGGATGGTTTCACCGGCCGCATGGGATAAGGCTCGAACTCGAATGGAAAGAAGATATGATGGAGGCCGGGATCGAGCAGGAGATGGTCGAATTCCAGCGTCAGCCGGAGATCGGCCTGGCGGTCAACCGCCGGCACCAGGCCGCGCGTGCGCAGATCCGATCCGGTGTAGAGGCAAATGATGGTTTTGCCGCGTCGTTTGAGTTCCTGCACCAGCCGGCCGTCGCGATAGAACTCCACGCCGCCGTCGAGTTGATAGAGATCGAAATTCCAGAAATCAACCGCTGCCAGCGCGCGCCGGATTTTCGGCGTCCACAGCCATTCGCGCCACTGCACCAGCCATTTTTCCGGCCGCGTGTGCGGCTGCCACACCGGCGGGCTCGGGTGCGTCGCGGCGCGGGTGTTGGTCACCTGCAGGCGGCCGGGAGCGGAGAACAGCCTCTTGGCCCAACGCAAACCGGCAAAATCCAACAACGGCAGCTCCAGGCAAATGTCTTCTTCATAGCCGCGCGGATCGCGGCCGAGCGTGATCAACCGGCTGTGCCAGCCCAGCCGGCGTTCGGCGCGCACGCACGTGATCGGAACGCCCGAAGTATTGAACGGCGCGAGATGAAGGATACGGCGGAAGGAAGGCATGGCCTCTGCAAGCTTGATCACACGTTGTCGAGTTCAATGCGCATTGAAATCTAGACAACATCATGCCAAATGCCAGAGAAAAATCGCCCGGCCCGGAATGCCTCAGGTCGTGGGGGCAACTAATGTCATGCTGTAGGCCTTTTCCCTGGCGCTCGAATGGTTCGCCGATTGCAGATGCGATGCTCTGCTGGGGATGATTCAGCCTGTGTGAAAACGCACTCTTCACAACCTATTGCAAACGTGCAGCGGTTTTCAATTGGATGAGCAGGTTTGTAGTCCCGGCCCCTTGTGGGCGGCTCTCAAAGCCAACAAATTCGCGGTTGCCACAGTGCCCCACGAGGGGGCAAGACTTCGATTCCTGCGCACGCATTTGAAAAACCCTATGGCTGCAATATCTGGCCGGCTGATTTTGCATTTTCCTGCAGGCTGATTCCTGCAGAATGACGGGCAACGAGGTTCACTGCATCCGTCCAGAAAATGCGGTAGAATTTGACTGCGGCAATTGCCGCGCTCCGAAGAATTCTAGTCCAATTCCAGATACAGTGTATCCCGCAAAATGCCCTGCGCGCCGAGACTTTCCTTGAAGCTTGCCAGCCCCCAATTCGGTTGGGAATTCAACGTGAACGTGCCGAAATCGAGAGCTTGCAGGCCTTGCGCGCGACACCAGCGCAACACTTCGAACATCAGCAATTCGAAGCCGTGATATTGCCGAAATCCCTCGCGCTGGCTGAGATAGTAGAAGGCGAGCGCCGCGCGGCGATTGCACCGGAAGAGCAGCGTGCCGGCCAGCATCTCTGCGCCGAGCAGGGCGGTGAAGAGGCGGAGGTCATCGGGCAGCAGCATGCGCAGCCGCTGCAGATCTTCCAGCGAATGGGTAGGCTCGACCTGATGGCGCGCCAGCATGTGGCTGCGCAAGTGGGCGTGAAAGGCGGCAAAATCCTCACTCTCCTGCACCGTCACGCCGCGCTTTTGCGCCCGCCGCACGGCACGGCCGAATTCGCGCGGCAATTGCTCCGGCGACAGATCGGTCGGAATGATGCTGGTGACTTCCCGCTTGCGATAGCGGAAGCCGTGCTGCCACAGCACATAGTCGAGATGGTTGTTGGGATGGTTGAAATAGGCTTGCGGCGGCAGGGTGATTTCGACACCGGCCAGGCCCTGCGCGCGGCAGTGGGCCAGCAGCAGCGTCACGATGCGGTCGACCTCTTGCACGGCGAGGGAGGCTGGGGTGACCAAGCCGCCAAACGAGGCGCCGGGATGCGAGCGCAGCACGATCCGGCCGGCGTGGCTGCTTTGCGCGGCCGGCAACACGGCGCACAGCCCGCCCTTTTTGAAGAAGAGCAGCGAGGCGTCGACAAAACGGCCGGCAGGGTGATACGCAAAAAAGGCACGCGTGTGAAACAGCGTGCCTTGATTGGATTGCCAGACGAATTCATCCCAAAGCTGCCGGTGGCTTTCGTCATAGCGAACGAGCGTGAGGGTTGTCGGGCCGGCCGCTGTTGGCGGAGGCAGTTCGCTCATTGGCGTTTGCCCATCAGGGTGACGAGGATGGCTTTCTGAATGTGCAGCCGGTTTTCCGCCTGGTCGAAAATAATCGCAGCCGGACTTTCCATGACTTCGTGGGTCACTTCCTCCCCGCGATGCGCCGGCAGGCAGTGCATGAATTTCGCGCCCGGCTTGGCGGCCGCCATGAGCCGGCTGTCAATGACATAGTTTTTGAACAAGCGGCGCCGCTGCTCGGCTTCGGCCTCCTGCCCCATGCTCGCCCACACATCGGTGTAGAGAATGTCGGCGCCGGCCGCGGCGGCGGCGGGGTCGCGCACGATCTCGATGCGGCCCACGTTGGCGGCGCGTGCGCGCGCGACGATCGCGGTATCCGGCTCATAGCCCTCCGGGCAGGCAATGCGAAACGTCAGCGGAATCTTGCAGGCCATGTTGATCCAGGAATTGGCGACGTTGTTGCCGTCGCCGATATAGGCCACCACGAGATCATCGAAATGGCCGCGCTGTTCGAGAATCGTCAGCATGTCGCCCAGAATCTGGCAGGGATGCAGCAGATCGGTGAGGCCGTTGATCACCGGCACGCTGGCGTATTGCGCCAGCTCGAGGAGATGCGCATGATCGAACAGCCGCGCCATCAGGCCGTCCACGTAGCGCGACAGCACGCGCGCCACATCGGCCACGGCTTCGCGCTGGCCCAGGCCGATTTCGGCAGGTGAGAGATAAAGCGCATGGCCGCCGAGCTGAAACATGCCGACTTCGAACGACACCCGCGTCCGCGTCGAGGGTTTCATGAACAGCAGCCCCAGCGTCTGGCCCGCCAAATAGGCATGCGGCACACCCGCCTTTTGCTTGGCTTTCAGCTCGCGCGCGAGCGTGAACAACGACCAAATGTCCTCGGTGGACCAGTCGGCAATGCTCAGAAAATCTCGCTTCATGTGCAGTCTCTGTGGTTGGGAATCCTATAGGATGTAGCGGCTGTAATCCGGATCTTCGCTGATCTTTTTGAACGTCGCTTGCACCATGCCGGCAGTGATGGTGATTTTGCCCGTTCTGGTTTCGGGCACTTCGAAGAGAATGTCTTCCAGCAGGGCGCTCAACACGGTGTGCAGCCGCCGCGCGCCGATGTTCTCGGTCTTTTCGTTGACGTGATAGGCGGTTTCCGCAATTTCCCGCACCGCCTGCTCTTCAAACTCCAACTCCACGCCTTCGGTGGCCAGCAGGGCGATGTATTGCTTGAGCAGCGCGTTCTTGGGCTCGGTGAGAATGCGGACAAAGTCCTCGGCGGTCAGGCTTTCCAACTCGACGCGAATCGGGAAGCGGCCCTGCAGCTCGGGAATGAGATCCGAGGGTTTGGAAATATGAAACGCGCCGCTGGCGATGAACAGCACGTGATCGGTTCTCACCATGCCGTATTTGGTGAAGACAGTGGTGCCTTCCACCACCGGCAGCAAGTCCCGCTGCACGCCCTCGCGCGAGACATCCGGGCCGACGGTGTTTTTGCTGCCCGCCACCTTGTCGATTTCATCGAGAAAGACGATGCCGCTGTTTTCCACGCGCACGATCGCTTCCTTCACCACCTGGTCCATGTCGATCAGCTTGCTGGCCTCTTCCTGGATGAGATGCGCGCGCGCCTCGGTCACCGTCATCTTGCGGCGCTTCATCTTCTTGGGCAGCATGTTGCCCACCAGGTCCTGCAGATTCAGGCCGAGCTCCTCGACGCCGATGGGCGAGATCACCTGCATCATCGGCATGCTGTCGGCGGCGACGTCGAGTTCGACCAGGCGCTCTTCGAGTTTGCCGGCGAGCAGTTGTTCGCGCATTTTGTCGCGCGTGCGCTGCCGCCGCTGCTCCAGCTCGTTCTCGCTTTCCTCCTCGCTGATCGCAGCTTCCTCGCCGTGTTCGTTGTGGTCGCGGGCCGCCGCGGACTTGCGCCGCGGCCGCAGGTTGGGTAACAAGAGATCGAGCAACCGTTCGTTCGTCAGCTTTTCTGCCTGTTCCTGCACCGCCGCGGTTTTCTCGGAGCGCACCATCGCCACCGAGAGGTCGGTGAGGTCGCGGATCATGGATTCAACGTCGCGGCCGACGTAACCGACTTCGGTGAACTTGGAGGCTTCGACTTTGATGAACGGCGCCTTGGCCAGGCGCGACAGCCGGCGCGCGATTTCGGTCTTGCCCACGCCGGTGGGGCCAATGAGAATGATATTGTTCGGCATGATCTCTTCGCGCAGGTGCTCCGGCACGTGCTGCCGGCGCCAGCGATTGCGCAGCGCGATTGCAACCGAACGCTTGGCCCGATCCTGGCCGATAATATACTTGTCCAGCTCCGCTACGATCTCGCGCGGCGTGAGCTTGGCCATTTCTTCCAGTGTGCGAGCGGGTGATATCACCGTGGCATCATCCATAATTGAGTTCTTCGATCATGAGGCTTTTGTTGGTGTAAATGCAAATGTCGGCGGCCAGCATCATCGCCTCTTCCACGATTTGCTTGGCCGACAGGTTGGAGTAGCGCACCAGGGCACGCGCCGCGGCCATGGCATAGCCGCCGCCCGAGCCGATCGCGATGATGCCGTCATCCGGCTCGATCACGTCGCCGGTGCCGGAAATCACGAAAGTCTTCTCCTTGTCCATCACCACCAGTTGCGCTTCCAGGCGGCGCAAATAGCGGTCGGTACGCCATTCTTTCGCCAGCTCGACGGCGGCACGGCTGAGATTGCCCCGGAATTTCTCCAGGCGCTCTTCGAATTTCTCGAACAGCGCGAAGGCATCGGCGGCGGCGCCGGCAAACCCCACCAGCACCGTGTCTTTGTACAAGCGGCGGATCTTGCGCGCGTTCATTTTGAGGACGGTATCGCCGTAAGTGACCTGGCCATCGCCCGCCAGCGCGCAACTGTTCTTGTGGCGAACGCCCAGGATCGTGGTGGCGTGAATTACGGGAAGCATGGTTGCCCTTTGGGTGATGACTGTCGCAGTTGTTGGTTGCCGCCGGCGGTCACGGCGGCCTCAAATTTTCCGGCGCAAACGCGAAACCGGAATCATCATTTGCTCGCGGTATTTGGCCACCGTGCGCCGCGCCACGTTGAAATTCTCGCGCTTGAGAATGTTGGCGATGGTCTGGTCGTTGAGCGGCTTGTTGGGATCCTCGGCGGTGATGATTTCCTGGATGCGCTGCTTGATGCGGCGGTTGGAAACTTCATCGCCGTCATCCGATTTCAATCCTTCGCTGAAGAAATATTTCAATTCGAACACGCCGTGCTCGGTTTGCACGTATTTGCCGTTGGTCACGCGCGAGACGGTGGAAATGTCCATGCCGATCTCGTCGGCGATGTCCTTCAAGATCATCGGCTTGATGTATTGCTTGCCGTTCTCGAAGAACTCACGCTGCTTCTGCACGATCGCCTCCATCACCCGCAGGATGGTGAGGCGGCGCTGGTGAATGGAGTTGATCAGCCAGCGCGCCGACTCCAGCCGTTTCTTCACGAACTCGCGCGCCTCGCGCGCCTGCTGGCGGTTCTTGGCATTCTTGAGCAAAATGTCCTTGTAACGATTGTTGATGCGCAGATGCGGCACGTTGGAATCATGCAGAATGATGCGGAACTCTTCGCCGTCGCGCTCCACCGTCAAGTCGGGCACAATGGCATTGTCCTGCGCCGAGAAATAGCCCTCGCCGGGTTTGGGATTGAGCTGGGTGATTTCCTCCATCGCCTCTTTGATTTCATCCAGGCTGATTTCCAGCTTCTTGGCGATTTTTTCGAAGCGCTTGTTGGTGAAATCGTCGAAGCAGTTCTTGACGATCTTGAGGGCCAACTCGTGGCGCGGCACCTTGTCTTCGAGTTGGATCAGCAGGCATTCCTGCAGATTGCGCGCCCCAATGCCGACCGGGTCGAAATGTTGAATCTGGCGCAGCACCGACTCGACCTTTTCGACGGGGGTGCCCAGGTTTTGCGCCACCAATTCCACCGAGCAGGCAAGGTAGCCGTCTTCGTTGATGTTCCAGATGAGGTATTCGCCGATGGTGATTTCTTCTTCATCCAGCCGCTGCATGTGCAACTGGGTCAGCAGGTGCTCGGGCAAAGTTTCAGGCGAGGCTTCCTGCTGCTCGTACACTTCCACGCTGTTGTCGCGCGGGGCACGGTACTCGTAGTTTTCCTCGTCGCCCAGAATCGCCTCCCAGTCAACATCGTCCTTCTCAATCTCCTCTTTTTCGGGTTCCTCGGCGGTGGCGGCGGGCTCGATCTCCGGTTCCGGGGGCTCCTCTTCCTTCTGCTCGAGCGCCATCTCCTCGTCCTGTTCCTGCTCGGTCTCCATCTCCATGTCATCGATGACTTCGAGCAGGGGATTCTGTTCGATCTCCATGCGCAGCTTTTGCTCGAGCATGATCGTCGGCAATTGCAGCAGGGAAGACAGCAAGACTTGCTGCGGCGACTGCCGAAGTTGCTGGCTCAGCTTTTGGGATAGATTCAACATGTCACACGCTTCTCCGAAATTCCTTTCATCGATCCAGACGAAACTTGTCTCCTAAGTACAGCTTGCGCGCTTCCGGATCATTGGCGAGATACTCGGTGGTGCCGGACTTCAAGACCGTGCCCTCATAAAGCAAATAGGCGCGGTCAGTGATTGAAAGCGTCTCATGCACATTGTGATCCGTAATCAGCACGCCGATGCCGCGGCGCTTCAGGCCCCGCACGATCTCCTGAATGTCCTCCACCGCGATGGGATCCACGCCCGCAAACGGCTCATCCAGCAGGATGAATTTGGGATTGGTCACCAACGCCCGGGTGATCTCCACGCGGCGGCGCTCGCCGCCGGACAGCGTGTAGGCGTAATTCTTGGCGAGATGCGCGATCGCCAGTTCCTCCAGCAACTCGGCCAGGCGCTGCTGTCGCGCCCGCGCCGAAAGCGGCAGCGTCTCCAAAATCGCCAGAATGTTCTCAGCCACCGTCAAGCGCCGGAAGATGCTGGGTTCCTGCGACAAATAGCCCACGCCCAGCTTGGCGCGGCGATACATCGGCATGGTCGTGACCTCGATCTCCTCCAGGAAGATCTTGCCCTCCGTCGGCCGGATCATGCCGGTGATCATGTAAAACGTCGTGGTCTTGCCCGCGCCGTTCGGTCCCAACAGGCCGACGATTTCTCCCTGTTTGACCTCGATGGAGACCTGATTGACGACACGGCGCTTGTTGTAGATTTTTACCAGTCGCTCTGAACGCAACATAAGTATGCTTTGATCCCGCCGGCGTGTTGCCGGCTGCGGCAATGCCGCGGTTGGGTAACCGTGCTCAATTGGGCGCGCGCGCGCCGCGGCCGCTGCTGTCTGCCGGCGCGCTGGCCGGCGGCTCGAACCGGCCGTTCGAAATGCCCGGGTTGCTTTGCACCACCACGCGCTGTAACTCCTGGCCGGCCACAAACAAGGTGATGCGATCACCCTGCACGCGATTCATGCCCTTTTCCTTGCCGTCTTCGATCACATAATAGACGCTGGTGGCCGCCTCTTCGACTTCAAGGCGTTCGGCCTGTTCGTTCCGGAAGTACGTTGTGATCCGGCCTCCTGCCAGGGCGTTGAGGCGCTGGCCGTCGCGCCGCGCCTCCAACGTGGAGGTGGCCGTGGCCTTGCCGGCGACCACGGATTTTTCGAGCTGCTGATCGTCGTTGAAGAAGAGCGTGATGGCCTCGCCGCGGGTTTCCTCGCCTTCGCGCCAAGCCACCGGCGTTTGGCGCAACTCGATTTTCTTTTCATCGCGGAAATACTCCGCTTCGCCGCAAGTGGCGCGCGTGCCCTGGCGGAGGATTTCGACGTTGCCCGTGACTTGCGCGCGGCTGCCGCCGCCGTACATTTCGATCGTCTCCCCGGTGAGGCGCATGCGCTCGCTGCCGAGTGAGTCGAACTCGATCAGCACGGGCGCGAGCGTGGCTCTGGCGTAGCCGCTGCCACGACGATATTCCGCCCGGCCACAGGTAAGCTGCACGCGCTTCTCGTGATGAAGCAGCACGACTTCCTGCTCGGCGAGGGCGAGGCTGTCGCGCTCGTAATAGATCAGCTTGCGGGCAGACAACCGGCTGGTGCGGTCGCCCATCTGCACCTGGCCGAGGGCCTCCTGCACGCGCAGATTCTCGAAATAGTTGACACGGTCAGCGCGCAACCACTTGTGGCCTTCACGAATGTCGACATTGCCGATCAGCTCGATCAAGTTGCGGTCGGGAATCCGCCGCGCGCGATCGCACGACACCTGCAGGCTGTCCTGCGTGAAGCGGACATTGCCGATCAACTCCATCACCGTCACGCCGGCTTCGATCACCGAGCGGCCGGAGTCGGCATGTTGCAATTTCAGCGGCCCGGTGCCGGTTTGCGCCAGGCTCAACGAAACCATGCCGAGCAGGAAGAGGGCCGGCAGCCGCGGCGGGCTTTTGTGAGTCCTACTCATCCGCACAGCCTTCATTCTTTGCAGTCCCGATCTTTTGTGGGTCGCTGTCGTAGCCAACAAATTCAAGGGTTGGAGCAATGCCCCACCAGGGGGCAGGACTACGAAATCCCGGCAACGGCACCCTAGCGATTCGGCAAATTGACTTTCTTCTTGCTGACGCCGGAGAGCTTGCGGATCGACCATTGTCTCATGGTGGCATCCGACTCGAAGCCGTGGCCGTGCAGCGTGTCGCCCTTGGCGGTGGTGATGGTGACGAACTCCTCGCTCACGATCTTCTCGCGCTGGTTGAGCCAGCGCAGTTTCTCGGTGCGCAGGGTCGTGCCGCTGTCCGAGACCACCACCACGTTGCCGAGCGCCTCGACGTCGTTACTGTTTTCGTGCAGGATGCCGCGCGCCGAAGTGAGCTTGGAAGAATGTTCGCCCTTCTTGCCGTAAAAGTCAACCACCACGCCGTCATCGAACAGGACGCGGCGATCCTTGGAATACTTCGCCATGTGGCCGTATTGCACGATCGCCGCAATGCGGCCGGTGCTGGTCACCGTGACTTTGCTGTTCCAGCCCTCCTGATCCGGGCCGTCGAAGGCCTTGTCCGTCGTGGCGGTCTGCGGGGACGACTGGCAGCCGGCGAGCAGCAGGACGGCAGCGAAAATTGCCAGGCAGATTTTTTTCATCATAAGAGCAATGACCCGCGGTCCGCAGGTTGATCACGGCTGCGGTTTGGTTTTCCAACGTTCGTGCATCCACACCCATTGCGCGGGGTGTGCGCGAATGAAGGCCTCGACTGCCTGCGAGCAGCGCTGTACGTTCTCGGCGCGTTGTTGCGGCTGCAGCGGAATCTCCGGTCTGATCGCCACCGTGTGGGAAAAATCCTCATTCATCCAAATTGCCAGCGGCACCACCGGCGCGCCGGTGCGCTCCGCGAACACCACCGGCCCGGCCGGCGTGTAGGCCGGCTGCCCGAAGAAATCGACGAACTCACCGTCGACGCGCGTGTCTTGATCGATCAAGATGCCGAGCACGCCGCCGGCCTTGAGCCAGCGCAGGATTTCGCGCGCCGCGCCGGCATTGCGCGGGATGTTGCGATAGCCGGCCCGCTCGCGCTCTCTCACCAGAATGGCATCGAGGCGCGGATCGTAAAGCGCGGTGCCGACGACCGCCAGCGGAAAATGCTGCGCAATGAACGCCGCCATCAATTCCCAGCAGCCCAGGTGGCCGGTGATGCAAATTACGCCGCGGCCCTTGGCCAGCGCGGCCTCGAGATGCTCGCGGCCGGTGAAGGAAACGTAGCGCTCGAGGCCGGCGCGCCGAAGCTGCGGCAAGCGCACGGCCTCGGCGGCATTGCGGCCGAGATAACGGAAACACTCCCGGGCCAGCGCCGTGATCTCCGCCTCGGAACGCTCGCCGCCCAACGCCAGCCGCAAGTGCCGCAGCGTTTTCTCGCGCTCGCGCCGCAGCAGCCGAAAGGCGAGCAGCCCCAGCCGCTCAAACAACGCCAGCGCCGGTCGCCGCGGCAGGCGCCGCATCAGCCCCAACAGCATTCGAATGAACCAATAGAGGCCGCTATTCTTGATTCTCTTCAGCAGTGGCTTGCGATTCACGGCGACGATGGGGCGCGCTCCCGATTGATCGAATTTTCACGGCCGTTGCCGGCCGGCTTGCTGCTCATGGTTTGATGCGGGTGTACTTCGTTTCCACCGCCTTGGCTTCCTCCCCCTCGGGCGTAACATTGTAGGCCGTGATCGTGAGATGATCTTGGTCGATCAACTCGAAAACGGTTCGCCAGCCCCATTGCGGCACATTGGGAGCGGCATCATATTTTCCCATCACCTCGAAGCCCCGCGCGGTCGCTTCGCCTTCCGAAAACATGATGGCATAGTTCATGTGGAAATCATCAACCCACACGATTTGGAACCGCTGCGTGATGGTATTCAGCGCAATCGTCTCCTCGCCGTGCCGCGGTTTGCCTTGCATCATGCCCGCGTAGGTGTGACGGAAGAAACGGCCATCGAGCAGCGGCCGGATTTCGCCCTGGACTTGGGATTCGTCGGCAAGTTTGCCGGGTTCAAACCAGGTCTGGCAGGTGCCCTGCCAGGAACCCACGAGAGACTGCAGCAGCTCCTTCGGCATGATTTGCTCCCTCTGTGTTGGTGTGGTTTTGACTTCTGGAAGACCCTGCGACAAGACCGCCGCGGGCAAGGTCAGAGCGAGACAGACCACTATCGCACAGGCAACCCCGCTCCGTAGATTTTCACTCGCCATGTTACCCTCCATTTTCTTTGTATGATGAGAAACCCGAAAGCCGCGCTGAGACAGCCTTGCGCCCTGCGCCGCCTGGACTCCTTACTGCGATGGGGACAGAGGAATCTTGTCCCCCTCGCTGTTCTGCCGAGGCGACCACGCCCTCGCGCTAGGCCACGCCCGCCTTCAACAAATCATGCAAATGCAGCATGCCGACCGGGCACTGCTCGGCATCGACGATGATCATCTGCATGATGTCGTGCTCTTCCATGATCTCGAGCACATTGGCCGCCAGCGTGCCCAGCGGCACGGTTTTGGGATGTGGTGTCATGATCTGCTGCGCGGCCAGATCATACACGGCTTGGCGGCGGCGCAGCAGCCGCCGCAAATCACCGTCGGTGACGATGCCGGCGAGCTTGCCGTCGGCCGCGACCACGCAGGTGGCGCCAAAGCGCTTGCTGGTGATTTCCAAAATGACTTCTTCCAGCGTGGCGGTCAAGCCCACGCGCGCGACGCGATCGCCGCTGTACATGATGTCGTCGATGCGCAGCAGCAGCTTGCGGCCGAGCGTGCCGCCGGGATGGCGCAGCGCAAAATCCGCCTGGGTGAAATGGCGTTTCTCCAGCAACGCGACCGCCAGCGCGTCACCCAGGGCCAGGGTGGCGGTGGTGCTGGCCGTGGGCGCGAGATCATGCGGGCAAGCCTCGCGTTTCACGCTGATGTCCAGAATCACATCGGCGCGCTCGGCCAGCGGCGAATGGCGGTTGGCCGTCATCACCAGGATGGGAATTCCCAGACGTTTGAACAGCGGCAGCAGCAAATGAAATTCGTTGGTCGTGCCGCTTTTGGAAATGCAGATCACCACGTCGCCGGGCATCACCATGCCGAGGTCGCCGTGCGCCGCTTCCGCGGGATGAATGAACATCGCCGCGGTGCCGGTGCTGGAGAGCGTGGCCGCGATTTTCTGGGCGATGATCCCGCTCTTGCCGATGCCCGAGACGATCACCCGGCCGCGGCAAGAGTAAAGCAATTCCACTGCGGCCTCGAAGCTGGCATCGAGACGAGGCGCCAACGCGGCCACGGCCTCGGCCTCGATGCGGAGGACCTCACGGGCGATGTCGAGCAAGTTGGGCATGAGCGTTTGCTGCTGCGCCGGCACGTGATCCGCTCTCACCAAAACTTCCTGGTCATGTCCGCGATGGCTTTCGCCTGCGTCAGCAGCGCTTCCAGCTTGGCGATCGGCCATTGGCTGGCGGCGTCGCATTTTGCCTCCGCGGGATTGGGATGGGCTTCAATGAACAAGGCTTCGCAGCCGGCGGCCATGGCGGCGCGCGTCAGCGCCGGCACGAAATGCGGTTTACCGCCCGCCGGGTTCGATGAGGGCAGGCCGTAAACGCGCACCGAATGCGTGGGATCGAACATGACCGGGTAGCCGAGACTGCGCATGGTCACCAGCGCGCGCATATCGACCACGAGATCGTGATAACCGTGGCAGGCGCCGCGCTCCGTCAGGATGATGTTGCGGTTGCCGGCGCGCTCGATTTTGCCGATGACGTTGCGCAGGTCGTCGGGATCGAGAAACTGGCCTTTCTTGACATTGACCACGCGGCCGGTTTTGGCGACCGCCAGGGTGAGCGTGGTTTGCATGCAGAGATACGCCGGAATCTGGATCACATCCAAAACTTCGGCGCAGGCCTCGGCATCATGCGCGTCGTGAATATCGGAAAGCACGGGCACGTCGAACTGCTCCTTGATGCGGCGCAGCAGCGCCAGCCCGGCGCGCAAGCCCGGACCCTGATAGCTCAGTTCGGAAGAACGATTGTCCTTGAGATAGGACGATTTGAAAATCAGCGGCAGGCCGACTTTGGCCGCGATGCCGCAAATGTGCTCGGCGGCCGTCATCATGGTTTTTTCATCTTCGATGACGCACGGCCCGCAGATCAACACCAGCGGATGCTCACCGCCGAGTTTGATTTTTCCGATTTCGATGGTACGAGTCATGAACGAGCGATCCTCAAACTAACAAAGCGCACAAGCGCAAATCCGGATGAAACTGCACGCCAACGGAGGAGGAATAGCCTTCCTGTTCCTTCTCAAACATGAATCGCCTCTTGCAAAAGGCGGCTGTTGCGGTGAGGCTGCACGTCCTTCTCCCGGCAGATACCGACTTGCCGATGGCAAGAGGCTCTCAATTGATCCCGCAACTTCATTTTCTTGTCAAAGAGATCATCGGTGCCGGGTTCGAACTCAGCCAACAGGTCGATATCGCTCTCTTTCGCTTGTTCGCCCCGGGCAAAGGAACCGACGAGACCCAATCTCACAATGCGAAAGTCGGTTCTGAGTGTCTGGCGGTGCTTGCGCAAGGACTCGAGAACCTGATCGGTGTTCAACCTCGGGCGTCCTCCTGGTCTTGCGGGACAACGGTTGCAGCAGAAAGACCGGTAGCCGGCTCTCTGCGCTGCCGGTCTTCACTTCCCCGCGAACTTCAATGCCGCCGCGACGAAATCGCGAAACAGCGGATGCGGATGCAAAGCGCGCGAGCGCAATTCCGGATGAAACTGCACGCCAACGAACCAGGGGTGGCCTGTCAGTTCCATGATTTCGACCAGCTTGGTTTCGGGATTCACGCCGCTGACCTGCAAGCCGCGCTCGATCAACTGCGGCAAGTAGCGATTGTTGACCTCCCAGCGATGGCGGTGCCGCTCGTGAACGGTGCCGGTTTGATACGCCTGCTGCGCGCGGCTGCCCGGCTTCACTTCGCAGCGATACGCGCCCAGCCGCATGGTGCCGCCCATTTGCTTGATGTTGACTTGCGTCTCCATCCTGTCGATCACCGGGGTTGGCGTCTGCTCGTCGAATTCCGTGCTGTTGGCGCCGGGCAGGCCGCATACATGGCGCGCGAATTCGATCACCGCGCATTGCAGCCCCAGGCAAATGCCCAGAAACGGCATTTTGCGCTCGCGGCAGGCTTGAATCATCTTGATTTTGCCTTCCACTCCCCGGCTGCCGAAACCGGGGCAGACCACCATGCCGTGCATGCTGTTGAAGCTCTCGGGAATGCCGCTCTGTTCCACCTTCTCGGTGTCGATCCAATGCAGCTCGACGTGGGCGTCGTTGGCGACGCCGGCATGCACAAAGGCCTCGACGATGCTCTTGTAGGAGTCCTTCAGCCCGACGTACTTGCCGCACATGGCGATGTTGACGGTATGGCGCGGGCCTTTGATTTTGTCAACCAACTGCCGCCAGGCATCGAGATCGACGCGCCGGCCGCCGAGCTCGCCGCGCTGCAGTTGCAGGCGCTGCTCGAGAATCGCGCCCAAGCCCTGTTCTTCGAAGATGAGCGGAATTTCATAGATCGAAGACACGTCGCGCGCTTCGATGACGCATTCCGCCGGTACGTTGCAGAACAAGCCGATCTTCTTACGCAAATCGAGCGAGAGATGGCCGTCGACGCGGCAGAGCAGAATATCCGGCTGAATACCGATCTCGCGCAGCTTCATCACCGAATGCTGGGTCGGCTTGGTCTTCAACTCGCCGGAAGCGCGGATGTAGGGCACCAGCGTCAGGTGGATGTTGACGCAGTTTTCGACGCCGGCCTCCAGGCGAAACTGGCGGATGGTCTCCAGAAACGGCAGGCTCTCGATGTCACCGACGGTGCCGCCCACTTCGGTAATGACGACGTCATAAACGCCATTGTCGCGCGCGACGTCGAGGATGCGGCTCTTGATTTCATCGGTGATGTGCGGAATCACCTGCACCGTGTTGCCGAGATAGTCGCCGTGGCGTTCCTTGGTGATCACGGTGTAATAGATTTGGCCGGTGGTGGCATTGTTCTTCCGCGACATGTCCACTTCGATGAACCGCTCGTAGTGGCCCAGGTCAAGATCGGTTTCCGCGCCATCATTGGTGACAAACACTTCGCCGTGTTGATAGGGACTCATGGTGCCGGGATCGATGTTGATGTAGGGATCCAGTTTGAGCATGGTCACCTTGAGCCCTCGCGCTTTCAGCAACACGCCGATGGCTGCCGAGGCTACACCTTTCCCCAAAGCCGAAACCACGCCGCCGGTGATGAACAGATACTTGGTGTTCTTGCTGGGAATCAAGATTTCTTTCCTGGTTGAGGGTGCGATGGGTTCAACGGCTTTTGGTCGACAAATCGCGCGTCAGCGCCTCGAGGTCTGTGGGGGTGTCGATACTCCTTCCGTCATATTCGGTGCGCGCCACATGAATTTTGATGCCACGCTCGAGCAGGCGCAGTTGCTCGAGGCGTTCCACCCGCTCGAGATGGCCGGGCGGCCACTTGACGAACTTCAGCAACAGCTCACGCCGGAAAACATAAACGCCGATGTGTTTCAGATACTGGTAGTGCTCCAGCCACTCCCGGCCGGAGCGGCAGTCGCGGCAATGGGGGATGGGAGAGCGGGAAAAGTAAAGCGCGGTGTGATCCTGCGCCAGCGCCACTTTGACGACGTTGGGATCCTGCAGTTCCTCGGCCCGCGTGATCGGACAGGCCAGGGTGCTGAATTCGGCAGTGGCATCGCTCAACACCACGCTGACCGCCAGATCGATGGCGCGCGGATCGATGAGCGGCTCGTCGCCCTGAATGTTCACCACCAGATCCGGCAAGGGAGCCATTCTGGCAGCGACTTCGGCGATGCGGTCGCTGCCGCTGGGATGATCCTCGCGCGTCATGATCGCGCGGCCGCCAAATCCCTCCACCGCTGCTGCGATGCGGCGGTCATCGGTCGCCACCCACAGCGCACTCAACGTCGCGGACTGGCTGGCGCGTTCATACACCCATTGAATCATCGGACGGTCCAGCAAGCGCGCCAGCGGCTTGCCGGGAAAACGCGTGGAAGCAAAACGGGCCGGAATCACACCGAGAACATTCATGGCCACACCCGGTCAGGATCGGTTCGTTGCAGTTCGTGTTGATCAATCTCTTGCCAAATCATGTGCGCCGCCGGCGGTCGTGCCATTTGGTCAATCGGTCGGGATCACACGCTGCCGGCGCCAGCCAGCCAGCCGCAGCCTCATGCTTGGTGTCCGAGCCGGCCTGCGACGGAATGCGGCGACCAGGAAAGCGCAGGCGTTGATCATGCCCGCCGCGCGGAACGGGCGGGCCTAGCCGATGACTTTCGGCACCGAGAAATAGCCGAGCTTGTGCGCGGGCGCATTTTGCAGAATTTCTTCCACTGAGTTGTCCTGCGCCACCCGGTCTTCGCGAAAGACGTTGCAGAGGTCGAGCACATGCGCCGTGGCCGGCACGTTCTCCACGTTGAGCTCTTTGAGCTGTTCCACGTAGCCTACGATGGCATCCAATTCCCGAGCGAGACGGGCCAGCTCCTCTTCACTGAAAGTGAGCTTGGCGAGCCGGGCGAGATGCCTTGTTTCTTCAATGGAGATCGACATAATAATCGGAAATGTTGCAGTCCATTAATTCTTGGCTCGACGTTTGCTGAACGGCAGCGCACTAATATAAAAGAAGCCGCGTCAGAGTCAAGGTTTAATCCCTCGCCACGCGCGTGCTTTTTGTCTTTGTTGAGGTTAAGCGTGAAATGACGCGCTTCTCGCGAATCAAAACATGAAGCCGCCACCAGCCGTGACCAGTTTCCCCTCGGCCGAGCCTGCAATTCCGACAGAAAACGTGAAAGTGCGATAGATCGGCGCCAGCCACAAACCGCCGCCCAGGCTCGTGTGCCAGCCGCCCGGACTTTGGGATTCAAACCAAACACGGCCGGCATCTCCAAAAACAAAGAGGCCGAAATCGGTGGGAAAGACGATTTTGGTGCGCACGAGATAAGCGCGCAACTCAGCGTTGCCGATGGCGGCGGCTTCGCCCGCAAAGCGTTCCCGCCGGAACCCCCGCACCGAGGCATTGCCGCCGGCATAGGCCGCCTCGTAATAAGGAAACGCCTCGCCCCATATTTTTTCGCCGGCGGTGCGCAGCGCCAGCGTCAACCGCGACAACGGTGAATAGTAAAGCCGCAATTCCGCCGCACCCTTGGTGAAAGCGCTGTTGTTGTCGAATACCGCCGGCACGTGCGCCACCCGGCTGCTGGCGTACAAGCCGCGGGTGGTGGCCACCGGCCGGTCGCGCAAATCCAACTCCAGGCGGCTGCTCAA
Organism: bacterium; assembly: GCA_023150945.1. NCBI lineage: Bacteria > bacterium. The sequence goes on from JAKLJX010000027.1 coordinate 59,326, forward strand.
CTCTGCCAAGCCGTTGATGGTCACGCCGAAAGGCCGGGTCTGCCGGACGAAGGTGTTTTCTTCCGCATCCGTGTCAGTGTATTTCAGAGCGCCGGCCACGCTGGCGTGCAAATACGGCAACAAATCGCAGCGCAAGGAAGGTTGCAGCCAGTATTCGTGCGTGCGCACACGATAATAATCAGTGAGATTGGTTGTTCCCGCCTGCGCCACCGCGCGCGGCGACTGGTTGCCGAAGCCGTGAAAATTGCGCACTTCACGCGGCACCGTGGCACCGGCCTCCAGACCGAAGCGAACGTGCTTGATCACATCCACGAGGTCAGCGGTGTAGCGCAGCCGAAATGCGCCGGTGGCAAAGGCCAGATTGCCGCGCAGCGTCATCTTGTAGTCATAGGGATGTTTGCGAAAGGCGTAATGATACCAGGCTTGGCCGTGACCGAGGAACAGGCCGTCATCAGGAGTGTAGGCCAAAAACGGAATCGGCCTGGCCTCTCCGCCATAGTCGGGCCGGGCGGGTTTGTCCTCGTGGCGATTGACGAGGGAATCGCTCGTGCCGAGCTGCCGGCGCATGCCGGTGCCACTGACCCGGGTCGTGCCGGCGACATCATAGATGACGGTTGCGCCGCCGGCTTCATTGACGAATTCATCTTCGCCCGCGCCGCCAATCAGGCGCACGGTAATGCCTGTGCCGGCGTGGCCGCGCGCCACCGCTTTGTCCCGGCCGCCCATCAGGAACAGGCGTAATTCCTTGGTCTCATTGCGAAAGAAGGTACGCTGAAACAACAGGTCATCTTTCTTTTCGCCGGATTCATCATCGTACTTGAAGATTTTGACCGTGACCTGATCTTTCATGCTGCGGTCGATTTCGGCATACTCCGGTTTGTCGCTCATTTTGATCTCGACATGCTCCGCGAGCAGGCGATAGTATTGCCGCGCCGCCTCGGGCATGTGATTGCGGCGTTGCTTCAGCCTCTGCTCCAACTCCGGCCCGTTGATTTCATACACCGCCGGGGGCAATTGTCTTACGGCATATGCCAGCACGGAATCAGTGAGGCCGGCGACAAACGCCTCCGTCACCTGCTGGAATTCCGGCCACGACAGCCGGTTCAGAAATTTGCGGTCGGTGTGGCGGCCGGAGTGGGTCAGGCTCACGATATCGGGTTCCTGCTTGGCGAAATTCTCGAGTTGTTTGACGACGTAGCGCCGTTCGGCAAACGCGGGCAGCAGGCCGTCGAATTTGGCAAAGGCCTGATCGCGGTCGCGCGGAATCGGCAGCCAAATCTTTTTGGTGCCCTCGCTGAAGCGCGCCCAGCGCCACTGATCGGGATGGCGATCCCAATCGCCGAGAAAAATATCCAGCAACCGCGCGCGCAAATAGGCGCGCGGCTCCACATAGTCGTCGTTGTCTTCCTGCAGTTCCACGAAGAGATCATCGCTGCCGACGATTTTTTTGGAGCCGGCAAAGCCGGTTTCGCCGTTGGGGCCATCCGCCGGCCGCTCTTCGATCATGCCCAGCAGCCCGCCAAACTCCTGCCGGAATTCTCCCAGGCGTGGATCATCCGGCATGATGACGAGCAGGGGATTGGCATGCAACACGCCCGCAGCTTCGGCAATGGCCGGCACCACCAGCGCGGCGTAAGGATGCGCGCTGCTGATCTGATCCTGGATGATGTCGGCGGCCACGGTTTCGTGCAACTCCGGCGGCAAAGTTTTGCTCGGGTCTTTGTCCAGCGAGCGAAAGGCAAACTCGCGGCCGTCTCCGGATTTGAAACGCAGTGACTTGGTTTGCAGACCACCGCCTTTTTTTGAAGGGGTCAGGCCGCCGGCAAAATTCGCCAGATCGAGAACCGGCACGGTCACCGGCGCAGCCCAGACATCACGATAATGCGCGCCGAAGAAGAAGCGATGCAATCCGCCGCGAACGTAAAGTGCACCCGGCACGCGCACTTCACTCTTTGCGGCTTGCGTGGCAGCTTCATTCGCGTTATTTTGTTGCCCGTTGGCCCCGCGCGCCAACGCGAGCAGGCAGATCAACAGCAACGGCGTGGCAAGCTGGCGTGGCATTGGATTCCTCTTTGGGATGGCAGTGATGCGACAAGCCCTGGGTGCCGGTGCGCAGCGCCGGGCAGGCATGCCGCCAGTTCGCGCCTGCTGAAAGCTTCCTCCGAAAATCAATATGGCCGTCAATAAGCCAAACCACCTGTGAAAAGTCAAGCACAAAGCCGCCACAGGCCGGCGCCTCCCGCGTCCGCCGCGCCTTCCGCCTCGCCGCCGGCCGGCCGCAGAAATGTCGTCACGCTCGGCGTGGTGAGCCTGCTGAACGACATGGCAGCGGAGATGGTTTATCCCATCATCCCGATATTTCTCACCACCGTGCTGGCCGCGCCGGTGGCCATCGTCGGTTTGATTGAAGGCATTGCCGAAGCCACGGCCAGCGTGCTGAAGGTCTTTTCCGGCTGGCTGTCCGATCGCTGGCAATCGCGCAAACGTTTCGTTACCGGCGGCTACACGCTCGCGGCAGTTGCCAAGATCTTGCTGGCGCTGGCCGCCGCCTGGCCGCAGGTTTTGCTCGCGCGCTTCGTCGATCGCGCCGGCAAGGGCCTGCGCACCGCCGCCCGCGATGCGCTCATCGCCGATTCCACTGCTGCCCATCAGCGCGGCGCCGCGTTCGGTTTGCATCGCGGACTCGACACCGCCGGCGCGGTGCTCGGCCCGCTGCTCGGGCTGGCCTTGCTGCAGATTTTGCAGAACGATTATCGTACAATCTTCTTGATTTCCGCGGTGCCCGCGCTGCTGGCGGTGTTGCTGCTGATCGCGTTGGTGCGCGAACCGCAGCGCAGCGCCGGCAATCTGCCGGCGGCGGAACTTCTGAAGTGGCGGCAATGCGATCCCGCCTTCAAGAAATTCTTGCTGGCCAGTGCCCTGTTTGCGCTGGGCAACAGCTCCGACGCGTTTCTCATCCTGCGGGCACAAGCGCTCGGCTATTCCACCAGCGCTGCCGTGCTGCTGTTTGTGGTCTTCAATGCCGTCTATGCTCTGCTTGCCTTCCCGCTCGGCAAACTTGCCGACCGCTTCGGCGCGCGACCATTGCTCGCTGCTTCGTTCTTGCTATTCGCATTGATCTATGCCGGTTTCGGCCGCGCCGGACACGCTGCCTGGCTGTGGTTGTTGTTTCCGCTGTATGGCTTGTACATGGCGATGAGTGAGGGCGTGGGCAAGGCTTACATCGCGGGCTTGGTGCCGGCGGAAAGGCGGGGCACGGCGCTGGGCTTGTTCTACACCGTCACCGGCGTGATCACTCTGCTGGCCAGCACCGTGGCCGGGCTGTTGTGGAGTTATCTCGGACCGGCAGCGCCGTTCTACTTCGGTGCGGTCCTGGCGCTGCTGGCGTGCGGGGTTTTTGTGAATTCGAAATAGCGTCGACTTCCAACATTGGACGAATCATGCGGGGTATCGACCGGATTCACATGATTGACAGGATTGTGTGGTTCGGTCAATGCGCGCGGGTTGCGATCAAAAACAAAAATCCAGTGAATCCTGTTAATCCTGTCCATCCTTTGTTGGCGCGCAAAACAACAAAGCCCCGCGGTGTGACCACGGGGCTTTGTAATTTTCATCATCAATCGTGCCTCAGCGCAAGAACACCAGCCGCCGCGTCACCACTTGCCGGCTGCCGGATTCTCCTTCAAAAAACAGCCGCAACAGATAGATGCCGCTGCTCACCGTCCGTCCCGCGCTGTCTTTGCCTTCCCAACGCAGCGTGTGCCGGCCCGCTTGCCAGCGTTGGTCGGATAACTCGGCGACGCGCTGGCCCTGCAAGTTGTAAATCACCGCGCGCAACAATCCGTTCTCCGGCAAATCCAGCGGCCACAGCGTGCCGGAATTGAACGGATTCGGGTAATTCGGCGCCAGCGCGAAGGCCCGCGGCAGTGCGGAGCTGGCGGCCACCGAGGTTTCTCCCCGTTTGACCTCCGGCACGCCGTTGAGCGAGAGATCAACCGCCCACAAATCCGGATTGCCGTCATCCGTGTCGCCCTCATTCATCGCCTCGCCGGAGAGCACGTTACCGTCATCGAAATGAACGGTGATTTGCACCCGCCGCGTCAGCCAATCCAAATCATTGTCTTCGCCGTTGCTGTCGCTCGCGCCCGGGGCCAGGCCGCCGCCGGCAAACGTGAGCGTCACTGCCTGGGAGGTGACGTTATCATTGTTCTCTTCCACGTCGGGGGTCACCGTAAAGCTGTTACCGTTGCGGAAGAGATCGAACGCGCTTTCGTCCTGGCCGGCGATCTCCACCTGGGTGAGGCGCGCGACTTCCGACAGATTGAACACGCGGCAGGTGAAAAATTCCCATTCATTGTGCGGATCGATCTCGACCCGCGCCGCCACGCGCACCGGTGTGAACGCCAGCGTTGTGAACACACTGTCAGCGGAGTTCACTTCGTTGCCCTCGCGGTCGCGGTTGCGCACACGAAAATGATAGCGCGTGTCCGGCGTCAAACCTGACAAGGTGATTTCGTGACGGGTGAGAAACGTGCTGGTCCAGGGCGTTTGCTGGCCGTAGGCTGCCGTCGTGCCGTATTCGATTTGCGTCTGCGCCGCCTTGTTGGTGCGCCACACGATGGTGGCGGCATTGGCGGTCACCGGCCCGATCCTTAGCTCGGAGATGAAAAAGGTGTCGGTTTCCGTGCTGAAGATCGCCTGTAGTGCGAGGTCGCGGTTGAGGGTGAGGGAGATTTCGGCCTTCGCCGGCAGGCTGGCATCGCTCCAGCGTTCGAAAGCGTAGCCGGGACTGGGCGTTGCCTTGACGGTGAGGGGAATGCCGCGGAAGTATTCGCCCTGCCAGGGCAGGTCAACCGGCGTGATCGTATTGAGCGTCACTTGGCCTTCGCCTTCCGCCGGCAGAATCGAGACCGTGGCCATGCCGGACAAACCGAATTTCTGCATGAGTTGCTCGCGTTGATAGGCCGGCCGCTCGTGAATGAAATTCCGCACCGCGTTGAGGTTGCGCTCCCATACGCTGTGATCTTCGCTGCCCCAGCGCGTCAACTCGCGCTCCATTTCCGGTGCGATCAGCGCCACGAGCCGGTTGAGATGGGATTCGACATTCCGGCTGGCAAGCGTGGTGTTGATGAGATCGGCGAAGCGGTTGATGAAATACCGGCGATATTCCCCGTTGGCCAACAGCCGGCGCAGCATCAGCGTGCTCCACAGCAGGCTTTCATCGTCGTTGAATTTGATGTCGGTGCGAACTTGGTCGCGCGTGGCCCATGCCAGGGTGGGGTGGTCGGGCGAGGCGTGCCGCCAGGCCGCGCCCGTGTCCCACATGATCCAAAACCAGCGCGGGTCGCCGGCGCGATCATGGCAGCGGTCGAGGTTGTTGTGCGGCCAGTCCCAGTTCGCGCCGAAAATGTTCATGATGTGATAATCGGTGAAATTCTCGAGGTCGGCATAACGGCTCTTGACGCGTTCGTAATTCGCCGGCACGCGCAGATCGTTCTGTTCGAAAAAGGCAAAGGTCTCGTCCCAAAACACGGCATCGCCTTCACGCAGCTCCGGCTCGGAAGTGCCCCACTGCGAGCGGTGCAAGTCCATGTCGGTGATGCCGTAATTGGATTCGATGTACTCGTCGTCGATGCGCTCACGGATCCAATAGACTCCCCAATACTCATGATTCAGATAGAGCGCCGCCGGGCGAAACGCCGAGATGGCGCCGCCGACTTCATGCCAAAGAGAATGCGTCAAGGCATCGTTGACCATCGTAAAGGTCCCGCTGCCGGTGGCTTGATCGCCGGAGGGCGCATAGAGCACGAGTCGCTTGAATTTGTCGATGGGCTTCTGCGGGAAGACGCGGTAATCCAGCGTGCTTTGGCCATAGTCGCTGCGAAAATACAGCCGCAGGCTCTTCTTGGCGTCGACGCGCGAGCTGTTGCCGTGAATGCGAATGCCGGCGGGCGCGGCGAATTGCGTGACGCCGTTTTCGATGAGCGCGACATCGACCGGCCGTTCCCAGGCGTCGCCTTCGCCTTGCGGGTTGACGTAGATGCCAATCTCAGCATCCCACAGGTTCGCGGGTGCAGTGGCAACCACGATGATCGGTAGATTGGGCCGGTCGTTCAGAATGTACGTGCCCGAGATAATGCGAGTCTGCGCTTCGCCGCCGGCAAACACCCGCGCGCGCAGCACAGTGGTGCGGGTGAAGGTCAACGGTTGCGTGTAGCGGCTGGTTTGTGCGGTGGGTTCGTCACCGGTGAGGGTGTAGCGGATTTCGCCGGTGGGATGATTAGTGCTCAGCGCCACCGTCACGCTGCCCTGATAGACGCCCTGGGGCTGGGAGAAGGTCAGGTTGGTCTCCGGCGGTGTATCCCCGCGGTTGGCGGCTGCCGGCGTGGGTGTCTGCATGAAGACGAAAGTGGCGCTGCCGTCCGGCAACCGGCCGTAGGAGACATCCGTGGTCTGTGCGCCAAAAGTGAGCGAGTCCACCACGACGCCGGCGGGATCGAACAGGCCGAGAAACTCGCCGCTGCCGCCGAGTTTGAAGTTGGTGTGTAAATGCGCCGGATCCGGCCGGTCCTTGCCCGAGGCCCAGACCAACAAATATGATGCGGGCGCCAACGTGACTTCCGGAAAGACCCACTGCGCCGGCTCTTCGGCCTTGTCGGTGATCGTGTAACCGGACAGATTGACGGGTGCCGTGCCGGCGTTGTACAGCTCGAGCCAGTCGCTGGCTTCGCCGTCTTCATCCAGAATCACGGCCTGGTTGGAAGCCAGCAATTCGTTGAGGACGATCGTTTGCGCCGGTAGGAAAGTGGTGCCTGACAGGCAGCAGAAAAATGTTGCCAATAGAATCAGGCTGGGATGGTGGCTAATACGCAATCGAGTCATGGCAGACCCCTCTGCTTTGAATGTCCAAAACTTCAGCGGATTAGAAGAACGGACAAACAATTGCCGCCGGCGCGATTTGCCAATGATGATCAACACATTCGGGGCAAAGCAGCAAGACGTGTCAATAGGAAGCGGTTTGTCGGAGTCGGGTGAAACCTGGATTCACGGGGAAGGAGGTAGGATAATCATTGCCGCGACAACCGGCTGGCATGATCATCCCCAGAATAGCCGCAAAGGCCGTCATTGCGGACAAGCTTCAGGTCACCGCACTTTTTGTTTTGCTGATTGTTCGGCGTCAGCAACTTATGGCGGCCGTTGCTGACGCATCAGGCGAAAGCAATGCTCTTCGCCCTGCCATTTTTCCACACAGCCGGTGCCTGTCTGTGTGGCGTGCAGCGGCGGCCGGAAAATCCGCGATGGCAGGATGAGCCAACGCAGGAACAAGCTCCTGCGCTTCGCCGGCCCCCGCCCGGCCGGCTTTCCGGCTGCCCACCGCTCCTCAGTCGGTGGAATCGTCTTCGTCGACCCCCTCCGGCGGCAGCGGATGAATGTCCCAAATATCGCGGGCATATTCCATCACCGTGCGATCGCTGGAGAATTTGCCGATGCGCGCGACATTGAGAATGGCTTTGCGCGCCCACACTTTCTTGTCGGTGTATTCCCGCGCGGCGCGCAGATGCGTCTCGGCATAGGATTCGAAGTCGGCAATGTGAAAATACTCCTCGCCGGGCTGCATGAGTCGCTCGTGGATCGGGCGAAACAGGTCAGGCTCCTGCTCGCAGAAACGGTTCGAGCGCAGGCTGTCGATCACGCGCCGGATGGCGGGGCTGCGCAAGTAATAGTCCTGCGGCTGATAGGAATGATTCTGCCGCATGGCCGCGACCTGCTCGGCGGTGAGGCCGAAAATGTAAATGTTCTCCGCCCCCACTTCGTCGCGAATCTCGATGTTGGCGCCGTCGAGCGTGCCGATGGTGAGCGCGCCGTTCATTGCGAATTTCATGTTGCCGGTGCCGGAGGCCTCCTTGCCGGCAGTGGAGATCTGCTCACTCAAATCCGCGGCCGGCATGATTTTCTCCGCCAGCGAGACGCGATAGTCGGGCACGAACACCACCTTCATCTGATCCTGCACGCGGCGATCGTGGTTGACCACCTCGGCGATGTTGTTGATGAGCTTGATGATCAACTTCGCCATGAAGTAGCCGGGCGCCGCCTTGCCTGCGATAATGTAGGTCTTCGGCACCTCCAGCTCTTTGCCGTCTTCCACGATGGTGAGATACTGGTGCATGATGTGCATCGCATTCAGGAGCTGGCGCTTGTATTCGTGAAAGCGCTTCACTTGAATGTCGAACACCGCGTCGGGTGAAACGGTGAGATGGTTGGTGTGCTGAATCACCCGCGCCAGCCGCGCTTTGTTGGTGCGTTTGATCGCCATGAACTCCTCCTGGAACGCGGCGTCCTCCACAAACGGCTCGAGCGCGCGCAGCCGCTCGAGATCCGTCACCCAGGTTTCGCCGATGGTACGGTTCAGCAAGCCCGTCAGGCGCGGATTGGACTGCTGCAGCCAGCGCCGCGGCGTGACGCCGTTGGTCTTATTGTTGAATTTGTGCGGCCACAGCTCGTAGAAATCCGGCACCAGCGTTTTCTTCACCAACTCGGTGTGCAGCTCGGCCACGCCGTTGATCGAGTGGCTGCCGATCATCGCCAGATGCGCCATGCGCACTTGCTTGGGCTCGCCCTCCTCGATGATCGACATGCGCCGCGCCCGCTCGGCATCATGCGGCCACACCCGCGCCACCTGCTGCAAAAAGCGCTGGTTGATCTCGAGAATGATTTGCAGATGCCGCGGCAGCACCAACTCCATCAGCGGCATCGTCCAGCGCTCCAGCGCCTCCGGCAGCAGCGTGTGATTGGTGAAGCCCAGAATCGATTCCGTGATCTGCCAGGCCTTGTCCCACGGCACCTCGTACTCATCGAGCAGAATCCGCATCATCTCCGCCACCGCCAGCGCCGGATGCGTGTCGTTGAGCTGCATCGCGATCTTTTCGGGAAAATTGTCGAAGGACTTGTAGTGCTCGCGGTAGGCGCTCACGATGTCACGCAGGGCGCAGGCGACCAGGAAGTATTCCTGCACCAGGCGCAACTCCTTGCCGGATTGCACCGCATCGGAGGGATAAAGCACTTTGGAGATGCGCTCGGTGGCGACTTTGTCGGCCATGGCCTTCAAATAATCGCCCTGGTTGAAGATCTCCATGTCGAATTCGGAGGAGGCGCGCGCGGTGAACAGCCGCAGGAAATTGACGGTTTCGCCGTCGTATCCGACAATCGGCATGTCGTGCGGCACGCCGATGATCAGCTTCCAATCCAGCCAGACGGACTTGGGCTTGCCGTCCTGGCCGAGCTCTTCGACCATTTTGCCGTAGATCGGGATCAAGCAGGCGCGGTCGTTGCGTTCGATCAGCCAGGGCGTGGATTCGCGCGACCAACTGTCGGGTTGCTCGCGCTGGTGGCCGTTGACGATTTCCTGCTTGAACAAGCCGAACTCATAGTTGATGCCGTACCCAAAGCCCGGCATGTCGAGCGTCGCCATCGAATCGAGCAGACAGGCCGCCAGCCGCCCCAGGCCGCCGTTCCCCAGCGCGGCGTCGCGCTCGGTGTCGCAAATCGCCTCCAAATCGATCTTCATCTTGGCTGCGGCCTTGCAGGCCCAATGATAAATGCCGAGATTGTAGAGATTGTTGCGCAACAGTTGCCCCATGAGAAATTCCATCGAGAGGTAAAACACGCGCTTGACCTGCAGCTTTTGATAGCGCTTCTCGGTGGCCATCATGCCGTCGATCATGCGCTCGCGCACCGCCAGCGCCACCGCCATGAAGATGTCGTAGTTGGTCGCTTTTTTCCACTCCAGGGCCATGGAATACTTCATGTGATAGCGCACCGCGGCGCGCAGGGCTTGCATCAGGCGTCGGCGTTTTCCGTTGGCATCGTTGGTGGATTGCGAGGCCGGGGTTTCCGGCTGTGAGTGGGAAGGTGATTGCGGGTTGATTGGTTCCGTCATAAGCTTCGTGTGCTTCCTTTCAGCTTTTTGGTGATCCCACGGGCAGTTCCGGGTTGACGCTCCGTCGCATCTGCTTCTGGGTGGGCCGGCCAAGATAAGCAACCGGCGGCTTCAGCGCAATTACTATCCGCAGATATCGCAGAGACGCGCAGATTTTCCTGCTGCGTCTTTCTGCATAATCTGTGGATCATTCTGCATAATCCAGCACAAATGCAGATGTCGCCGAGACGCGCAGATTTTTCATCTGCGGCTATCTGACCAATCTGCGGATCACTCTTTGTAATCTAACACAAAGCGTTTGTATTCCAAACGAGGCGCACCAAAGTTGAGCAACAGGGCGCGCTGCAATCCCGTGGCCTTCAAATAGTCGATGATCTGCGCTTCCTCAATCGTCGTGAGCTTTGACAAAGCCTTGGTTTCGACCACGACTTCGTTGAAATAGATGAAATCGGCTTTGTAATGGCAAGCCAGAACCTGCCCTTTGTAGCTTACCGGCAAGGGAACTTCGCGTTTGCAGGGAAGCTGCCGCGCCGCGCTTTCGAGCGCCAATGCTTCTTGATAGACTGCTTCGAGAAAACCATGCCCGAGTTCGCGATGCACCTCCATCGCAGCGCCGATGATGGCATAAGCTTGCCGATCGCGTTGGTCTTGCTCGTTTATTTTTGTCCCTTTCTTCAATCCGCAGATTACGCAGAGATTCGCAGATTTAATTCTTTTAATCTGCGTGTATCTGCGCCATCTGTGGATAAAACCAGTTCATCCCCACAACCTCAACGCGCTGGTCAGAATCGTCTCGAGATCGCCGTAGCGCGCTTTGTAATCCTCCTGGCTGCGTCGAATGATTTCCTCCGCCTCCTCGCGATTATAAACGTCCGTGATTTCGCAGGTGCTCTGCTTCTCGCCGGGCGCCTGCTTGTAAGTGAGAAAATAGTGCCGCAGGCGGTCGATCACATCCGGCGGGCACTCGCTCACGTCGCGCCACTGGCCGTAGACCGCGTCGCCCTGCATCACCGCGATGATCTTGTCGTCGGCCTCGTTCTTGTCGATCATGCGCAAGCCGCCGATGGGAATCGCATGCAGCAGAATATCGCCGTGCGAGATTTGTTTCTCGGTGAGCACGCAGATGTCGATGGGATCGCCGTCGCCCACAATGCCGGCGCGGCCGGTGCGCTGCATGCACAAATCCGCCACGCGCTCGGCGCAATAGGTTTGCGGAATCAAACCGTAGAGCGTGGGACAGTGGCTCGAAAATCTCTGCGGCCGATCAACGCGCAAATGCCCCGTGGCTTTGTCGATTTCATACTTCACCGTGTCGGTCGGCACCATCTCGATGTAGGCGGTGACCACCTGCGGCGCCTCCGGCCCGATTTGAATGCCGTGCCACGGATGGGATTTGTAGAGCACGCCCATGAGCTGCCAAATGGGATCGGAGCTTGTGGCCCGGGCTTTTTTCATGATCGCTCTCGCTTCAATAGCGTTCATCATCTTGCGACGTCCTTTCGTGTCATGTTTTTTCGAGTTCCTGATGAATGGTGCTGAACTGCTCCATCGCCGCTTCGAGATTTTCGGCAATTTCACGTGCCAGCACCTCGGGGTCGGGAAGATTTTCGGAATCTTCCAGGCTTTCGTCTTTCAGCCAGAAAATATCCAAACTCACTTTGTCGCGCAGCAGCAATTCGTCATACGAAAAAGCTTTGAACCGCTCTGTTGCGCGGCGCTCGAAACGGTTGGCCGGATGATAGCACTTGATGAAATCCTGCAAATCCTCGAAACGCAGCGGATTGGTCTTCAGCGTGAAATGCCGGTTGGTGCGCAGATCGTAAATCCACAGCTTCTCCGTCCACGGCTTTTCGCGCGCCGGCCGGCGGTCGAAAAAGAGCACATTGGCTTTCACGCCTTGCGCGTAAAACACGCCGGTCGGCAGCCGCAGCAGCGTATGAACGTCGCACTCGGCCAGCAGCTTGCGCCGCACGGTTTCTCCTGCGCCGCCTTCAAAGAGAACGTTGTCCGGCACCACGATCGCCGCCTTGCCGTTCATCGCCAGCAGCGTTTTGACGTGCTGCAAAAAGTTCAGTTGCTTATTGGAAGTCGTCGCCCAGAAATCCTGGCGCTCGTAAATCAGTGCCTCGCGGTCGGCCTTGCCCTCGCCGTTGACGATGGTGATGCTGCTCTTTTTGCCGAACGGCGGATTGGTGAGCACCAGATTGAACCGGTCGCCGGGGTCGGAAACCAAACTATCACCGACGATGATCGGACTCTCTTCCCCGCCGATGCCGTGCAGATAGAGATTCATCACGCACAAGCGCGCCGCGCCGTCAACGATCTCCCAGCCTTTGAAAGTTCTCTCTCTCAGCGCGCGCTTTTCATCGCGGTCGAGTTGATGACGTTTGGTGACGTACTCGTGCGCCGCGAGCAGAAAGCCGCCGGTGCCACAGGCCGGGTCGCAAATCGTCATGCCAGGCGCCGGCTGCATCACCTCCACCATCGCTTTGATCAGCGGCCGCGGCGTGAAATACTGTCCCGCGCCGCTTTTGATGTCCTCGGCGTTTTTCTGCAGCAGCCCTTCGTAAATTTCGCCCTTCACGTCGATGTCCATTCCCACCCAGGTTTCGTCGTTGATCAGCTCGATCAGCCGCTTGAGCTTGGCCGGGTCTTGAATCTTGTTTTGCGATTTGCGAAAGATGACGCCGAGCATGCCTTTGGCTTTGCCGAGGCTGTCGAGAATGTGGCGATAGTGCACCTCCAACGCGTCGCCGTCTTTCTTGAGCAGGCTGGGCCAATCGAGATTTTTCGGAATGATCGAGGGCTTGCCAAACGCCGGTCTCGTTTGCTCGTCCGCCATTTTCAAAAAGAGCAGGTAGGTCAACTGCTCGACGTAATCGCCGTAGCTCACGCCGTCGTCGCGCAAGACGTTGCAATAATTCCACAGGCGCTGGACGATGGTGGTGGATTCGTTAGGCATGAGGTTTTTGATCCGTAAAAGTTCAGTGAACCAGTATTAGACTGTCATTCTGAAAGAATCTTTTTTGAATCCAAGCCACGTGCTCGAATCAAAAAAAGATTCCTCCGGAATGACAACTTAGTCTATAAACATTTCATCCCTAACGGGATTTTGTTTTTCCGTCTGTCTCGCGCTTTGCCTTTTCCGCTTTGATTCGCTCCAGCAGCTTCTCCGCCGGCTCGTCGTTGGGGTCTTGCGGCACGAGCTGGCCCGCAAACGCGCGCTGCAAAATGCTCTGGCGCAGCCGCTCCGCCTGCTTCAGGCTGTGATCGATGACTTTTTCCACTTCTTCGGCGATGGAGAAGCGGCGCTCGATTTCGGAGATGATCTTTCTTTGCTCAAGCAGTGTGAGAAAAGGAACAGGCATCATAAACAATTTTGTCCCATTTACATTTGCCTGCCCAACCTGTTGCGAGACTACCGAAGAGATGTATTTGCGGCCCTCGAACGAATTTATAAACCAAGAAAGAATATCCGGCTCAAAAAATTCTCTATTTACCCTGACTCTGATGAGATAGGATGCAAATACAGCTTTGGGATGGCTGCTTTTATATACCGCCGTTTTCCCTACCAATTCAGCACTGTTGGTTCTGTTAAATAACACATCCCCATCTTGTAAAATGTATTCCTTCAAATCCGGCCATTTTGTGGGAAAATATTTTAGGTTTGCGAAATCGAGCTTTCCATCCTGAATATTTCCCATTCGTAGCACTGGAATTCCTGATGCCTCTTCGTCGGCCTTTTCAGAAGTACCGTACTGCATCATCTCGCTGATTTCCCCAACTCTCGCCCACACCCATCCCGCCGGCAATTCCGGCAGATTCGAAGTATCCACCAGCGGCGGTTCTTTGTATTTGGCTTTGGCATTCTTCTGCCGCTCCGCTTTGATGCGCTCCAGCAGTGCGGAAGCAGGCTCCAGCTCGGCTTTGTGCGCCTCGCGCCACGCCGGGGTGAGCTTGCCGGCAAAGGCGTCTTTCAACACGGACTGGCGGTAGCGCTGCAACTGCGCCTTCGCCTTTTTCAGCGCCGCCACGCCGGCATCGAGCTTGGTGAAAAGCTCTTCAATCTTCGCCACGATGCGGTGCTGCTCAGGGAGAGGAGGAAGAACAAACGCCAATTCTGAAAGTTGCTTTTTAGTTACCCCTGCTATTGTCGTTCCCCTATGTTTGTATTTGAATATCTGAACTGCTTGAGAAAGATAGTACAGCGAATAATCCGAAAATATTAAAGATGAATTGTCAATGAGAGCATGTGAATCTTGACTAAAGCAAAGAGGTGTTATGGTCAGCGCCAATTTACCTAATCCTACTCGTGTAACCACAATTATGCTCCGTTCAGGAACAAGATTGGTGGCCGAGTTTTCAATCGCCTTTCTCGTAATTTGTCTTCGCGGTCTAATATTCTTCAAACCATAAATATCGGCGCTAGTTATCCAAGGGATATTACCATTCCAATACTCATCAATATTCGTTGACGGCGTACCTCCCCCGACGATTTGATAGATTTCTCCCACGGTCGTCCACACCCAGCCTTTGGGGAGAGCAGGCTTGCCGTCATCGGAGGCCATTTGATGATTGGGCGATACCAATGGCTCGCGCTCCGACCGCAGCGGGGTTTTCGCCAGGTTTGAGGCACGAGGTTTTTTGCGTCGTGTTTTCTTCATTTATTATCCAATTTTATAGCATCATTTATAGCATCACTTGTAGCATCATTTTTTAGACTCATTTTCGAGCGCATTTTTATCACCAGTTTATTCCCTCATTACGTCTGCGCCTTTCTCAAAAAAATAGTCGCGATGAACCACGGCGTTGATCACTGCTTCCCGCAGCATGCAACAATACACCGCCATTTACACCGCAGTTTTTTGCCATTTTTCCCCCCTGCAAAATGCTTTTACACCGAAATTTTTTCGACAAATCGCCCCTGTAAAATCAGAGCCTTAGCTTTGCTCGAAAGCTTTTCCCGCAATTTACACCGCAATTTACACCGCAATTTACACCGCAATTTTTATCGTGTCAAACCGGCATGGCCTGCAAAGTATTTTGCCTTTCACTTTATAGTCGATTCGATCAATAGTCGCCCATTTTCTGTTAGCACATATTTGCCGGTTTTCGGCGGCCCTTCGAATTCTAAAAGCCTATTTTGGCGCAAAAATGTAATATCGCTTTCGATCGTGCGTCGCGAAGCTTTCAGTATACTTACTGCTATAGGGGTTGTTATCAAGTCGCCAGCGTATAGCAATTGCAGTAGCTTTGCCATTCGGTTAAGTTTATCCCCCTTTACATTGAACTGCGTACCGATCCTTTCTTTGAAGACCATCGCGATGTCTTCAGAGACTTTGCTTACACTTCTTGCCGGCCGTTTAAACGTCACCGTAAAGAAAGTTCCATACTCGAACTTCGGCGGTGAGAGCTTGGCTGCTTTTATGAGCTTCCTGATTTTCGCGATGCCGGTTCCCATTTTCTCGATGTAGCTTATGCGGTGCAGCAACGCCGCGATATTGGGATTGCGTAGAACGCTTTTCTTGCCGAATTCTTCCGGCCGCAAGCCTTTGACCAGGCCGCCGGGATTCGTGATTTCGATGCGGTCGTCAAACATTTCCACCATGACGTTCGCGCCCTTCTCAAAATAATCCCGATGAGCGACGGCGTTGATCACGGCCTCTCGCAAGGCATCGTAAGGAACCTCCGGAATTTCTTTACGCCGCGGCGTGCCGGTCATTTCGTAGCGCACCGGAATGTATTGCTTCAGGAAGATCATCGCGCGGTCGATGTTGCTGATCAAATCTTCGTTGAAGTCGCGGCGATCGAGCACCTCGACTTTCTCGGTGCCTTTATACAAGGCGCAAGTGACCGCCGTATGAAAATAAATGTCATTCAAATCTTTGGCAAAAAACAGCGCTCCCGTGTTATTGAAAATCATCTTCCCTTCCTGCTTTTCCGCTACGCCCAGGTTGGCCAGCATCGCCGGACCATCCAGCAAGTTCGTAATGCCGGCCAGTCGCAGAAACTTGCCGAGCTTCTCAGCGTCGAAGTGCTCGTCATAATTGAACCGCGTGCAGACCAGCTCGTCGTAGCGGATTTTACCCTCGGCTTTGAAGAACTCGATGATCTCGTCGCGATTGAGCTTCTGCGAATTGGGGCCGACGCGCAGGTAAAATCCGGTGGCGCATTTGTACGGCTTGTCGTCGCCTTCGCGCACGTGGACGATCAAAACGTTCTGATACTCTTCAAAAAGAATTTTCACCGCCGGCTGGCAGTTGTTGGCAATGTCTTGAATTTGAGCTTTCAGCTTGTTGTCGATGGCCACGCCTTTCACCACCCTGTCGTCGGTGATGCCCAAAAACAATTTGCCGCCGGAACCGTTGGCAAACGCCACCATCTCGCGATCGACGTTGCTCAACGATTCTTTGAACTCGAGGCGATAGCCTTCGCCCTCTTGCAAAATGACTTGAAATTCGTTATCCGTCATGATGTTAACACCTCATTCAATTCCTCCAACACCGCATTCAAATTCTCCCCGAACAATTCATACGCCTTGAGGCGGCCGCCCTTGCCGTGAAACGGCGTGTCGTCGAAATCATCCATCACGATTTGCACCGAAGCAGCGACGTGCGCCTTGATCATCTCCAGCCACTCCATCTGCTCCGGCGTGAACTCGCGGCCGGCTTTCACCTGCTGCTGCAGCCACGCGTGGAAGCGGCGATCCACCGTGTCCGCAAACGGCTCCAGCACCTCGCTCTGGCCGAGCGCGAAACGCAGCAGCGAGACGATGTTCGTCAACAGCTTCTGTGCGCCGGCGCCTTTCACTTTCGCCTGCTCCAATTGGTGATACGCCTGCCACAGCAATTCCGGCGTGAGATGATACGGCGGCTTGCGGATGGCCTCGGCAAGCTGTTTGATCGCGTCGTAAGTGAGTTGGCGCTGGCCATACGGCTTGCTGTAAATCATCTGCAAAGCAGTCAGCTCGTCTTTATTTTCGTCGATAAATTTTTTGAACGTGTCAACCAGCGTGGCCGCTTTCTCCCTCGCCTGCTCGTCAAAGCCGGCGAAAATGACGTGATCCTTGCTCACCGTGTCGATGATTTGCTCGTTGCGCTTTTTGATCTCGATCAACGCCTCGCGCAACGGCGGGCTGTCGAACGGCAGGCAAGCCGCTTTGGCCAGCTCGCGGCCCGCCTGCTGAATTTGTTTCTCACTCGGCGTTTCGGTTTGGAAAAGCGCTTTGGCCTTTTCGACTTGTTGATCCGGATCAACCGCGTCGAGCAGTTGATTGATGATTTGCCGCAGCGGTTTGCCGTCCGCAGCCGCTTCGATTTGTTGCCGATCTTTGGCATCGATCTCGCGATCCAATCGCGCCAGCCTGCCGGCCAAGGAGGTGAGCGTGTCTTCGTGATGATCGCCCATCGCCACGGATATGATCAGCTTGTCAAAACCAACGCTGTGCTTGCGCTCGAGCGGCTGCGAGTCGGTTTTATCATGCTCGCAAACACCGACGGCATCGACGATGACGAAATGCGTTTTGGCGCGGGCATCCGCGGTGACGGCGTTCAAATCCGTCGGCGAAATCGTGCGCGTGCCGCGACCTTTCATCTGCTCGAAATACACGCGCGACCGCACGTCGCGCATGAACAGCAGGCACTCCAGCGGCTTGATGTCCGTGCCGGTGGAGATCATGTCCACGGTCACGGCGATGCGCGGGTTGTAGGAATTGCGAAAGCTGGCGATCAGCTCTTCCGGCTTCTCGCTGGTTTTGTAGGTGATCTTTTTGCAGAAGTCGTTGCCTTTGCCGAACTCTTCCCGCGCGATGCCCACGATGTCTTCGGCGTGCGAATCGTCTTTGGCGAAAATCAGCGTCTTCGGCACCTCGGTGCGGCCGGGAAAAATCTCCGTGAACAACTTCTCCTTGAAAGTTTTGATGACGGTGCGGATTTGATCCGGCGCGACGACGCTGCGATCCAACTGCGGCGCGCTATACGTGATCTCCTCGTCCAATTGCTCCCAACGGGTCTGGCGCGTGAGCTTGTTGCGCTTGTCGATGTAATAGCCGGCGTCGACCGTGCTGCCGGCTTCGGTGATGCCGGTTTTGATGCGATACACTTCGTAGCCAACATTGACGCTATCGGCGACGGCGCGCTCGTGGTTGTATTCCATCACCAAATTCTGGTTGAAGAAACCGAGCGTTTGTTTCGAAGGCGTGGCCGTGAGGCCGACCAGGAAGGCGTCGAAATATTCCAGCACCTGCCGCCACAAATTATAAATCGAGCGGTGGCACTCGTCGGTCACGATGAAGTCGAACGTTTCGATGGGCAGGCCGCGGTTGTAATCGACGTCCATCGGCTTGCCGGCCAGCGCCAGATCGAAGCCGGACTTCTCTTCCAGCTCGGCGTCAAATTCCGGCTCGCCTTTCAGCATCGAATAGAGGCGTTGAATCGTGGTGATGCAAACCTTGTTGACGGGATCGAGCGTGTTGGAAGTCAGATTTTGAACGTTGTACAATTCGGTAAATTTTCTGCCGTCGTCGGGCGTGACGTATTGTTGAAACTCGCGCAACGTTTGCCTGCCGAGGTTGTTGCGATCGACCAGGAAGAGCACGCGCTTGGCGTTGGCGAATTTGATCAAGCGGTAAATGAAGTTGACTGCGGTGAAAGTTTTGCCGCTGCCGGTGGCCATTTGAATGAGAGCGCGGGGCTTGGCTTCGGCAAAAGATTTTTCCAAATTGACGGTGGCTTCGGTTTGGCAATCACGCAGGCCGGTGGTGATGAGCGGCGGCAGCGTTTGCAATCGGCGGCGCAGCGTATTTTCCTGCGAAAGCCAGTCTTGCAGCGTTTCCGGTTGGTGAAAAGCGAAGACGCGCCGCGAGCGGGGATCGGGGTCGCGCAAGTCGCGGAAGAAGGTTTCCGTGCCGGTGCTCTCGTAGGCGAAAGGCAGCGGCTCCTGCACGTGCGGAAGATTTTTGGGAAAAGCTTTGAGATATTTATCGGATTGATCGGCGATGCCGCTCAACGTCGTGCCGGCAGATTTGGCTTCGACGACGCCAACGGCAACGCGATCCACAAACAGCAAATAATCCGCCGCGCCGGAGTGCAACGGAAACTCACGTACCGCCACGCCGAGCGCCGCGCCCAAATTGATTTGCCGCACGTCCTGAACTTTCCAGCCCGCCGCCTCCAGCAGACGGTCGATGTCCTCTCTGGCCGCTTGCTCAGGTTTCATGATGCCGTTCCTTTGCTTTGGTTATGTCACTCACCAAACGACAGCTCGAAGTGCCCGGCCCCGGCAACTGCATTGTTGCGCACCCGTAGCTTCAGAAGCAATTCATAAGCAAATTCACCTGCCCGCCTTCACCTCCGCGCACGCGCCGGCACGCCCGCGATGAAGTCCCGGAAAAGGCGGCGGGAGAATTCATCGCTTTGCCACAGCCGTTCGGGATGCCATTGCACACCCAGCACGCGGTGCTCGTCCCAATTTTGGTTTTGGAAGCCCTCGATCAGGCCGTCCTCCGACCAGGCAATCGGTACCAGCCCCCGTCCCAGCTCGCGGAGGGCTTGATGATGCGAACTGTTGACCGGCACGCGCTGTTCGGCAGCGGCATCATTTAAAACCGAATGCGGCGCCAGGCGAACCTCGTGAACGAAGGCAGTGGGCGCGTCATCACGCGCGTGCGAAATCGGCGAGGGCCGCTGGCTGGACAGATCTTGAATCAGCGTGCCGCCGCGAAAGACGTTGAGTGTTTGAAAGCCGCGGCAAATGCCGAGCACCGGCAGCTTGTCGGCGTGGGCGCGCTCCAGCAGCAGCCAGTCGAAGCGATCCCGCTCTTCGTTCACCGGGCCGAGCTTGGGATGCGGGGCCTCGCCGTAGCGCCGGGGATCGAGATCGGTCTGGCAGCCGGAGAGCACCAGGCCATCGAGCAGGGGCCAGAGGTGATCGACATAATCGCGTTCGGCAATCAGCGGCAGCAGCACGGGAATGCCGCCGGCGGCGTAGATTGCCTCGGTGTACTTGTGAGAGATGCGGAAATAGAATTGTTCCGGCAATCTCTGCATTTGAATACCGATGAGGGGTTTGGGCATACGGGCAGGTGAGTTGTAGGCGGATCGCGGCGGCGCGGAAGTCCGGCGCGGCTGCGCCGGATTTCCAATGGCCGCTCATGCTTGTTTCAATTCAACCCGAACTTGGTCACCGACTTCGGCGACGGCGTAATAGCCGTTGCGTGCCGGGCCGCAATTGACGATGGTGGTGCCGTTGATTTCATCCAGGCTGCGCGCTTCGTGAATGTGGCCGCACACCAGCAACGCGGGCTGGTGGCGATCCATCCAGGCGCGCACCGCGGTGCTGCCCACGTGCTGGCCCGCGACATTGCGGTCCGCCTTGGTGGCGCGCGGCGGCGGATGGGTAAGCATGATGCAGCGCGGCGCGGCCTGCACCTGGGCATGGCCTTCGGCCAGGAAACCGTCCAGCTCGGCTTCGGTGAATTCGTACATGTTGCCGCGCCACGGCGGCATGGCGGAGAGTCCAAAGAAGCCCACGCCGTTGACGATGGTGCCGCGGCGATGCAGTGAAACACCGCGCCGCACCAGCATGTCATCGATCGCCGCGCTGTCGCAGTTGCCGGCCACGGCCAGCACGGCCGGGCAGTGCAACAGGGCGAGGTCGAGCAGCGCTTCCGCCTCCTGGGGCGGGCCGAAGTTGGTGAAATCACCGCCGATCAGCAACAAATCAGGCTCGGGTTCGCGCAACAGAATCCGTTCGAATTGCCGCCGGTCGCTGTGAATATCCGTGATGCAAAGCAGTCGCATAGGCTTTCGCAAGAGTTGAGGGGTGGGGGGCCGTTCTTGAGCGGGCGCAATATAATGAGAAATGGCAGGGGAGTCAATCGCAATTTCCCCGCTCTGCCGCAACCGGAAGCGCAAGACTCGAACACGGCAAACGCGGATTCTTATGGAGAAGTGAGTTAGTGGAATCTGCCGTGCCAAACTGCAGCAGCGGACTTCATCTTGCCTCTTCAATTCACGCAACGCGAGCGCGGCCGCCGCAAAGTGCGGTTGTGATCAGGCCATTTTTCTTGACATTCGGGTGAGCGTTTGATACATTCGCCTCGCCTTTGCGATACGAAAGCACAAACCGGCCAGACCACAAGAGCCATTCCACGCATGCCTGCTGACATCATTCGCCTGAATCGCATGATCTTTCACGCCTACCACGGCTATTGGGATGAAGAACGCCAGGTAGGCCAGCGTTTCGAAGTGGACGTCGAGCTGCAGGTCAACGTGCAGCAGGCCGCGAGCAGCGACAACATTCGCGACACCGTCGATCTTTACAAAGTCTACCAGACGGTCGAGCACGTGGTGACCAAGAACACTTTCAAGCTGGTGGAGACGCTCACGCAGGTGATTGCCGACACGTTGCTGCGTGAATTCAATCTCGCGCAAGTGCGGGTGCGGGTGCGCAAGCCCAATTCCCCGGTGCCCGGCATCAGCGACGGCATCGAGGTGGAGATTCAGCGCAGTGCGGCCATGGCCGGGTGAGGAAAGATGAGCGCGAATGAGACGGCGGGGGGCGGCGGATTGGTTGCGAACGTGTTCATCGGCCTGGGCTCGAATCTCGGGGACCGGCGGCGCTGGCTGGAGCAGGCATTGGCGAAGCTGCAGGCACATCCCGCGGTTAAGGTGCAGCGGCAATCCTCCCTTTATCGCACCGAGCCGGTGGGACTGCGTGAGCAGCCGGAGTTCTTGAATCAAGTGGTGGAAGTGGCGACCCGGCTGGCGGCGCCGGCGCTGCTCGAGGTGCTGCTGCAGATCGAGAAAGACCTGGGCCGGGTGCGGGAACAGAAGTGGGGGCCGCGCAACATCGATCTCGATTTGCTGGCGTATGATCAACTCCAACTTGAAGCACCGGCGTTGCGGCTGCCGCATCCCGCGCTGCGCGCGCGCCGCTTCGTGCTGGCACCCTGGGCGGAAATTGCACCGGATTTCGTGCTGCCCGATGCGAAGCAGACCGTGGCGGCGTTGCTGCAGCAATGCCCGGACCATGCCGCAGTGATCAAACTCGAGACCTGAGGCGGCGCAATCCTTGATTCTCATTCGTTCGCTTTGACCCAGAGGGTGGTTGTGCGTCTTCAATATCTTGCCATCGAGGGCGTCATCGGCGCCGGCAAAACCAGCCTGGCCCGCAAAATCTCCGAGCGTTTTGGCGCGCGGCTGCTGCTGGAACAGCACGAAGAGAATCCCTTCCTGCCGGATTTCTACGAAGACCCGCGGCGCTTCGCCTTCTCCACGCAAATGTTCTTTCTGCTCAGCCGCTACCGCCAGCAGCAGGAATTGCCGCAACGCGACTTGTTCCATGACCTGCTGGTGGCCGACTATATCTTTCAGAAAGATCGCATTTTCGCCACACTGACTTTGGAAGAACGCGAAATGGCCTTGTACGACAAGGTGGCGCGGCTGCTGGAACGCGACATCCTCAAGCCGGACGTGGTGATTTATCTGCAAGCGAGCAGCGAACGCCTGCTGGCCAACATCCGCCTGCGCAACCGGCCCTACGAAAAAGGCATGAGTGAAGCCTACATTCGCGACTTGAACGAGGCCTACAATCAGTTCTTCTTCAACTACACGGACACGCCGCTGCTCGTCATCAACGCCACCAACATCGACTTCGTCAAGCGCGACGAAGATTTTGAAGACCTGCTGGCACAGCTCAGCCGGCCGATATCGGGCGTGCAATACTATTCCCCGCCGGCGCTGAAATCCTGAGTCTGCCGGCGCCAACGAGAGCAGCACGCCTGCATGAGAAAGGAGTATCCACATGTTTCGCCTGTTATTCTGGGCCTTGCTGCTTTATCTCGCCTATCGCGTCTTGCGCGCGGCTCTGGCCACCAAACGCAGTGCCCCGCCCGATCCGATTCAGGGTGAGCAGAACAACAAACCGCTTGATCTCTCGAACCAAGACGTGGAAGATGCCAAGTTCGAAGAAGTCAAGAAGAAATAGACGCCGGCCCGCCCCGCGATGATGCGAATCTATCTGCGAATCCTGCGCTACCTGCGTCCTTATCGGTTTTCGCTGGCCGGCTCGATGGTGTGTATTTTGTTTTTTACGCTGTTGAGCAGCGCTTCGCTGTTTTCCATTCTGCCGTTTCTCGATGTGGTTTTTTACGGGGCAGACAAAACCGAGCTGACCAGCGGCGCGCCGCCGGCGCGCGCGCCGCACCTGCCTGCGGCGCAATCCCTGGCCGATGCCCGCCAAAAAGTGATGCAGAAATTTTACGGCCTCGTTCTCGGTGAAAATCAAAAAAGCACGCTGGTGCGGCTCTGCGGCTTGATCATTCTGCTCATCTGCGGCAAGAATCTTTTTGATTATCTGCAGGCGTATTTGATGGCGCGCGTCGAGCAGGGCGTGATCATGGATGTGCGCAACGATCTCTATCGCCATCTCCAACAGCTCTCGCTGAGTTATTTCAATCAAAACCGCACCGGCAACCTGATTTCCCGCATCACCAACGATGTGACGCTGTTGAACAACGGCGTATCCGCGAGTTTTGTCACGCTCATCAAAAATCCGTTGTTGATTGCGGCCTATCTCGGGATGGCGTTTTTTCTGAGCTGGAAGCTTACGCTCGCGGCGCTGCTCATCGCGCCGTTGAGCTTCGCAGTGATCGGCAGCCTCGGATCGCGCCTGCGCCGCGCCTCACGGCAATCACAAACCAAGATGGCGGATTTGACTTCGATCCTGCATGAAACCATCAGCGGCGCGCGCGTGGTGAAAGCGTTTGCCATGGAAGATTTTGAAGTGCGGAATTTCACGCGCGAGTCGAAATCCTATTTTCAAACGCTGCTGCGCGTGACCCGCATCAGCCGCCTGGCCGGCCCGATTACGGAATCGCTCGGCGCGATCGTGGGCGTCGGGATTTTGTGGTTCGGCGGGCAGCAAGTGCTGGCCGGCGGCGCGCTTTCGCCGGCGGAATTTTTGTTGTTTCTGCTTGCGGTCTTTTCCGTGATGCAGCCGGTGAAGGAATTATCGACCGTGGGCAGCCGCTTGCAGGAGGCGATGGCTGCCGGCGAGCGCATTTTCAGCGTGCTGGATACCGAGCCGGAAATTGTTTCGCGGCCCGGTGCAGTAAAGATTGCGGGCTTTGAAAAGAACATTCGATATGAGAATGTTACTTTCGCGTATGAACAAAACCCGGTTCTGCAAAATATCGATTTCGAAGTGCGCAAGGGCGAGATTCTCGCAATCGTCGGCCCCAGCGGCGCGGGCAAATCGACGCTGGTGGATTTGCTGCCGCGGTTTTATGATCCCACCGAGGGTCGTGTTGCCATAGACGGCATTGATCTGCGTGAGATTGATGTCAAAAGCTTGCGGCAATTGATGGGCATCGTCACCCAAGAAACGATTTTGTTTCACGGTTCGGTGCGCAGTAATATCGCCTACGGCTTGCGCGCGATGCCCGAGGAGAAATTGCGCGAAGCCGCGATCGCCGCCAATGCGCATGGTTTCATCATGGAATTGCCGCAAGGTTATGACACGCTGATTGGTGAACGCGGCCTCAAGCTTTCCGGCGGCCAGCGCCAGCGCCTCGCCATCGCGCGCGCGCTGCTGAAAAATCCGCCGATCTTGATTCTTGATGAAGCGACTTCGGCGCTGGACAGCGAAAGCGAGATGCTGGTGCAGCAAGCGATCGAGCGGCTGATGGCGAATCGAACTTCGTTCGTCATCGCGCATCGTCTCTCCACGGTTTTACATGCGCACAAGATCATCGTGCTGGATCAAGGCCGCCTCGTGCAAGCCGGCGCGCATGCGGATTTGCTGCAGCAAGACGGGATTTATCAGAAATTGTATCGCATGCAGTTTCGGGCGTAGCGCATGTAGTCACGCCTACAGGCGCACCTGTTTGATCAATCTATTCGGTGGAAAAATTTTCAGAGATATTCCACCATTGAAAATTGAATATCTACTGCACAAAGGAGCAATCATGCGTGAAGTGATCAAAACCTCCTCGGCGCCGGCAGCTATCGGGCCGTACAGCCAGGGTATTCGCGTTTCTGCGGGCAAGATGCTGTTCACGGCCGGCCAGGTGCCGCTCGATCCCGCCACCGGGCAGATGGTCACCGGCGACATCAAAGCGCAAACCCGGCGCGTGCTCGAAAACGTGAAAGCGATTCTGCAAGCCGCCGGCGCTTCGTTTGGAAACGTCGTGAAAACCACCGTGTTCATGACGGACCTGAACGAGTTTGCCGCGATGAACGAAGTCTACGCCGAATTTTTCTCTACGCATCCGCCGGCGCGCAGCACGGTGGAAGTGCGCGCCCTGCCAAGAGGCGCGAAGGTGGAGATTGAGACGATGGCGATTGTTGATTGAATGAAGGAGAAGCAATGGAATCCATTCAGGTTGAATTGCCGCCTATGCTTTTGGATAGAATACGGGAGGAAGCTTCCAATAAATCCTTGAATCAGGTTATCACCGAAGCCATACAGATGTGGCTTGAAAAGCACAAAAAGAAATCTACCGAAGATGCGTGGGATTTATTGGAAGGCCTGGCCGGCACCGTTGAAGGCCCGGAAGATTGGGCGACAGAACACCATCATTATCTTTATGGCACTCCCAAACGGGCTGACCAGAAAAAGCCATGAATGCCGATCGTTTTTTCATGGATACAGCCTTTGTCCTGGCATTGCTCAATCCCAAAGACTCTTTTCACCATGAGGCGAAGGCACTTATTCCTCGGGTAAGAAGAGCGCGAGAAGTCTGGTTGCACGACGGCATTCTTATCGAAGTTGGCAATAGCCTGGCGGCCAAAGACCGGCAAGCGGCGGTCGATTTTATTGAGCGGATTTATAAAACAGGCAATACGAAAATAACGGCTGTGACGCGTAAGCTGGTGAAGCAGGCGCTCGGGT
Organism: bacterium; assembly: GCA_023150945.1. Lineage (NCBI taxonomy): Bacteria > bacterium. The sequence continues at coordinate 85,157 of JAKLJX010000027.1, forward strand.
TGTATGGCAAACGTCTCGACAAAGCATGGGGATTTACGGAGTGCATGTCATTCGTCTTGATGCAAGAGGAGGGATTGTTCGATGCGCTCACGATGGATCATCATTTTGAACAGGTTGGGTTTCGCATCATGTTAAGCACGCAGTGATGAATATTTCCATGCCATATTTGATGCAGCAACAGAGAATCTGCAGCACAGTTATTTTTTTCTTGCTGGCTTCTGTTTTCTCGCAGGCTTTGCCGCAAACGCCTTCATCTGATTCGCTCAATCCGCGCTCAGCATCTGCCGTTTCACGCCAGAAGAGTCCCTCCGGCGCAGCTTTGCGCTCGCTGGTGCTTCCCGGCTGGGGGCAATATTACAACGGCCAAAAAATCAAAGCGGGCCTGGCGCTGGCGGGCGAGGTGGGTTTGCTCAGCACGGCGCTTTATTGGAACAGCCGCGCCGGTGCAGCGCAACGGCGCGGCGATCAGGCCAATCAACTGCTCTATGAAGATTGGCGCAACGGCTGCTATTGGGGATTGGCGGCGTTGATCGTCTACAGCATGCTCGACGCCTACGTTGATGCCCAGCTCTTGGATTTTGATGAATCGCCGGTGCTGGCCCCTCCGCCCTCGCCGGCCGTGATGATTCGCTTCAAATTTCACCTTTGAATTCTGCGACGGAATTGCTAAGATGCCCGCGCGAGAGGATGGGCGTGTTGCTGACTCGTGCTCGAACCTCCGGCAGTCCTGCTGGTTTCTGGACAGCAGCCCAACCGGCGCTGCGCGTGTTTCTGTTGATCGTTTGCCTGCCGTGCGCCATCGGTGCACAAACGCCGGCGGACACCAGCGCGGTGAGATCGGTTGATTGCGCCCGGGATGCCTGGTTCGGCAGGGACAAGGCAGACCATCTCACGGTGAGCGCGGCGTTGACCGCGGCGCAATACTATGCGCTGCATCGTGAGAGCGAGCTTTCCTCCCGTCGCAGCCTGCAAGCTGCTGCGCTCAGCACGCTGGTGCTCGGCGTGGCGAAGGAAATTTACGATGCCACCGCGCGCCGGCGCTGCGCAAGCGCGAAAGATCTGGCGGCTGATGTGTTGGGGGTTGCGTTAACCATCTTGCTGATTCATAAATGAGGCCGTTGATTTTCCCGCATGAACATTCCTGAAATCTCCTCCACCGAACTCGACAAACCCCGGTCCAACTGTGCCATTGTCGGTGTGTACGGCAGCCGCGAGGCGGCCAAGCTCGTTTATCTCTCGCTCTATGCCTTGCAGCATCGCGGCCAGGAAAGCTCGGGCATCGTCGCCAGCGACGGCGAGCATCTGCACCGTCACGTCGGCATGGGACTGGTCACCAACGTCTTCTCCGATGCCAAGCTGTTCGACAAATTGCCGGGCACGCTCGCCATCGGCCACAACCGCTATTCCACCACCGGCTCGACGCAGGTGGTGAATGCCCAGCCCTTTCTCACCCACTTCAAACACGGCACGCTGGCGGTTTCGCACAACGGCAATTTCACCAACGCGCGCACGCTGCGCCGGCAACTGGAGAACGAAGGCGCGATTTTCCAGACCACCAGCGACACCGAGTTGATCCTGCATCTGCTGGCGCGCTCGCAGGCGCACGACATCGTCGGCCGCCTGCAGGATACGTTCGATCAACTTCAGGGCGCGTATTCCCTGGTGATGCTGACGCGCAACAAACTGATCGCGGTGCGTGATCCGCGCGGCTGGCGGCCGCTGAACCTCGGGCGCAAGCGCCACACCTGGCTGGTGGCTTCGGAGACGTGCGCCTTCGATCTGCTCGATGCCAAGTATGTGCGCGAGATCGAGCCGGGCGAGATCGTCGTGCTCGATCACACCGGCCTGCAGAGCCATCGCTTGAGAGAGCGCGCGCCGCGCGCGGCCTGCATTTTCGAGTTTGTCTATTTCTCCCGGCCCGACAGCAAGATCTTCGATGAAAACGTCGATCGCGCCCGCCGCCGCCTCGGCAAGAATCTCGCCAACGAGCATCCCGCCGAGGCCGACATCGTCATCGCGGTGCCGGATTCCTCCAATACCGCGGCACTGGGCTATGCGCGCAATTCCAACATCAAATATGAAATCGGCTTGATCCGCAACCATTATATCGGTCGCACCTTCATCCATCCCGACCAAAGCGTGCGTGATTTCAACGTGCGCATCAAATTCAACACCGTCAAAGGCGTGCTCAATGGCCGGCGGGTGGTGGTGGTGGAAGATTCGATCGTGCGCGGCACCACGCTGCACAATCTCGTGCGGCTGCTGCGCCGGGCGGGCGCGAAGGAGATTCACGTGCGCATCAGCTCGCCGCCGATCATTGCGCCCTGCTACTACGGCATGGATTTCCCCACCAAGGAAGAGTTGATTGCCTCGCATCAGAGCGTTGCGCAGATCAAAGACTATCTCGAAGTGGACAGCCTGGAGTATCTTTCGCTCGAGGGCTTGTTGAAATCCGTGCCGCATGAAAAGGGCGGCTATTGCACCGCGTGCTTCACCGGCAACTATCCGATCATCCCCGAAGACTTGATGGATAAGTTTGCCCTCGATCATGCCAACGGCCGCGCCGAGGAAGTGGTGCTTGTGCGACGCGCACGCCGGCAGTCCGGCGGCCGTGCGGCGCCGGTACGGCGCACCCGCGCGCGGAAAGCCAAGCGCTGATCGCACCGTGCACGCCTCTGTTTCTCCCGGCTGCGGCGCCTTGCAAGCTTGGCGCGCCGCTGTGGCATCCGAGCAGGCCGGACCGCGGCCGCAGTGCGTTTGCGTGGCCCGGCCGGCAAGCGATTCAAATTCATCCCCATAGGAAGGGGGATTCGTGACATGAGGATCCTCAACGCCGTCAAATTGTTGGACTACGTTTTTGTTCTGCGCCCGACCTTGTTTTTTCCGGTGTGGACGGTTTACGCTGCGGGTTATTTCGCTTGTCAGCGCTTTATACCGGCGGGTTTGCATGGCGCCGCTGACCCCGGCCGCACTGCCTTGCTGCTCGCGCTGTCGTTGAGCCTGTTGATGGGCGCGGCGTTCATTCTCAATCAGCTTTGTGATGTTGCCACCGATTCGCGCAATCACAAACTCTTTCTCATCGCGCAACGGCACATCTCACCGCCGGCGGCCTGGCTGCAAACCGCGCTGCTGTTGCTGGCGGGCCTGTTGCTGGCGTTCCATCACAGCCATCGCATCGGCCTGTTGTTCGCCGGGATTTTTCTGCTCACCGGCGTGTTGTACAGTGTCGCGCCGTTTCAGTGGAAGGACCGGCCGTTCCTGGGATTGTTTGCCAATGCCGGCGGCGCGTTGCTGATTTTTTCCGCGGGCTGGTGGGCGGTCGCGCCCGGTGCGAGCCTGCCGCTGCGGCACGCCCTGCCCTACATGCTGGCCGTGGCCGCGGTTTACTTGTACACCACGCTGCTCGATCTTGACGGAGATGCGCAAACCCACAAGCGCACTTTTGCAGTGCGTTATGGCTGGGGCGCGACGGTGATCGCCGGCTGCGTTTGCGAGCTGGCGGCTACCGCGCTGGCGTGGCAGGTTGATGATCCGGTGATCTTCTATCCGGCGGTGCTGTCCGCGCCGTTTTTCGTGGTGGCGGCTCTCAAGCAGGGGCGGGCGGAAGTGTCGCGTGCCATCAAACTGCCGATCTTGTTCCTGGCGTTGGCGATTTGTTGGAAGATGTGGCAGTACTTTTTGGTGCTGGCGGTTGTGTTTTTTGTTTCGAAATGGTATTATCAGCAACGCTTCGGCATGAAATACCCGAGTCTGCAGGCGGATTGAGGTGGGCAAAATACACAAACGAAGCCACGGGTTTGTACGATGACTTACAGCCTCCTCATCGAAAAAATCGAACAGCCGGATCTTCCCAGCGGGTATTACTAGGCCCACGTGCCCGCGCCGGGCCTGACGGCCCAGGGTCTGGGAATCGCGGGCGCACGCGAAGCCGCGAATGATTTAATCCAGCTTTGGATTGCCGAGAAGAAAGCCAACGGCGAGCTCACCATGCGAGGCTTTCTATTCGGCGGTGGACATTGACAATGCCGTTTAGAGCACGGGAAGTGTTGGCCAAATTGCTGCGCGCGAGTTTTGAGACAAAAAGGCAATCCCGGCCGCATGTGGTTTAGCGGCCTCGCGATGGCCGCCAGATTCGTGTCGCGCAGCACATCGGTGACATACCTGGTGGCACGGTGCGAAGCATTTTCGCGCAGGCCGGATTCTCATTGCAGGAATGCAAAAACTTGTAGGCCATGAGGCGCTCAAAGTCAAAATAAGACTCTGAAAGATTCTTGACCACAAAGCGACCGCTTGCACCGCGGAGAGCGCGGAGTTGCAGGACCAAATGAGCCTTTCTTTGCGTGCTCAGCGTCTCCGGGGTCACGGTTTTGACTTTGTTTGATTTCGTGGTGTTCCAATTCTGACAGGTTCGATGCTGCCGGGAGGGCTTCAGAATTCAGCTTGTCTGAAATTTGGCCCAGTCCTTACAGCGCACTTTCGCGCACCGCTTTTGATTTCCAATTCCTCACGTCCGCATGAGCACGCCGCAAATACTGGTCGAACGCCAGCGCGTCTGGACCATCTCCAACATCATCAGCTTCACCCGCCCGCTGTTTGTGATTCCGGCGATCTGGTTTATGAGCCGGGAGACGCCGCCAGGTAATCTCCTCGCCGTGCTGTTCATCTTTTTTGCGGCGGCCACGGATTGGGCCGATGGTTTTCTCGCGCGCCGGCTGCGGCAACAGTCCGAACTGGGCCGCATCATCGATCCGTTGATGGACAAGCTGTGCGCGGCCGGCATCGGCCTCTACCTGGCGTTCTTCCGCGACTTTCCCAAATGGTTTTTGGTATTGATTATCGTGCGTGATTTGTTTATTTTAGCGCTCGGTTTTTTAATGACTTCGCGCCGACACAAAGTGCCGGAGTCCAATTGGTATGGCAAAGTCGCAGTGACGGCGCTTGCAATCGTGATGATCACGTTTACGCTCGACCTCCAACCGATCAAGTGGCCGTTTTTCTGGATCATGGTCGTCTTGTTTTTTATCTCGGCCGGCATCTACATTGCCCGCTTCATTTCCGATACGACAAGCGCGCGCACTCAGTCGCGCTAATGTTCCTGCCTGCGCTTTGCCGGTGACATCGCAAAGCCTTCGCTACCTGCTATGCCCACATTCTTCGAAAGACTGAAATCCGGCCTCGGCAAGACGCGCCGCAGCCTGGTTGATAACGTTGTGCATGTCGTGACCGGCAAGGCCCGGCTCGATCAAACTCTGGTGGAAGAGCTGGAGAACATGCTCATCGCCGCGGATCTCGGCGTGAACATGACCACGGCTTTTCTCGAACGTCTGCGCGAGCGCATCGGCCTGGGCCAAACCACCTCGCGCGAAGCCGTGCTGGCCTGCCTGCAAGAGTTTCTGGTGGAACGCCTCGAGCGCGGCGCCAACGGCCAGAAGGATTTTCTCTCCACTTTCTACGCGCCCGCCGACCGGCCTTATGTTTTGATGATCGTCGGGGTCAACGGCGTCGGCAAAACCACGACGATTGCCAAGCTCGCGCACAATTTCCGGCAGCAGGGCCGCTCCGTGCTGGTGGCTGCCGCCGATACCTTTCGCGCAGCGGCCGCCGATCAGCTCGAGATTTGGGCGCAGCGTGCCCAGGTGGAGATCATCAAAACCAAGCCCGGTGCTGATCCCGCGGCGGTGACTTTCGATGCGCTGAGCGCCGCCAAATCGCGGCAGACCGAAGTCGTGATTGTCGATACCGCCGGCCGGCTCCACACCAAAAGCAATCTCATGGATGAATTGCAGAAGATGATTCGCGTGATGCAGCGGGTGATTCCCGCGGCGCCGCATGACGTCTTCCTGGTTTTGGATGCCAACACCGGGCAAAACGGCTTGCGCCAGGCGCAGACGTTTTTTAATACCGCCGGCGTCACCGGATTGGTCGTCACCAAGCTCGATGGCACGGCCAAAGGCGGCATCATCTTCGCGATTCAAGAGCAGCTCAATTTGCCGGTGCGCTTCATCGGCGTGGGCGAGGGCATGGACGATTTGCAGCCGTTTGCCCCCAAGGCATTTATCGAGGCGCTGTTTGCGTAGAGGGAGATGGAATCGCGCGAACATGGAGAATGAGTAATGCCAACAGAAATTCTTGCATCACCGCGAAAAAAATCTCGCCGCCGCAAAATCCATTATCCGGAGGGAGATGGGAGGCCTATGGCTGAAACAGACCCACATGTCCGCCAGATCATCAAGGCGTTGCTGATTTTGGAGTATTGGCTGCGCAATTACAAAGAAGTTTATCTTGGCGCCAACATGCTTCTCTATTATCAAAAAGGCCAGCCGAAACGGCGGGTTTCGCTGGATGTTTTTGTCGTTTGGGGGGTTGAAAACTATGCCCGGCGGAGTTACAAGCTGTGGGAAGAGAAACAAGCACCGCAAATCGTTTTCGAAATCACCTCATCCAAAACCCGCGAAGAGGATTTGGGCAAGAAACGTTTGATTTATGCACAGATCGGCGTCGAGGAGTATTATCTCTTTGATCCCTTCGGGCAATACTTATTGAGTTTTGCATAAATAATAGGAATATCAGATCTCCCATGGAAGATCTGACGCTTTGATGCACGCCCTAAG